>DAIPYV010000118.1:0-10747 GCA_036782555.1 Saprospiraceae bacterium | reverse complement strand
CATAGGCACCCACAGTCTTTTATTGGCAGTAAAATGTTTGTCCCGAATACCTACATTAAGTAAATCAACATTGAGTTTTTCTATCTTCTTAGCTTTATTAAAATCATCAATACCTATAGTGCTCCGGATACTCTTACCATTATAATCTACAATAACTAAAGGTAATTTATATATGTGACCGTATAATAAATAATCTTTTGATGTGATATTATTTATCTTAAAAAACTCATCCAAGTTACACTCATGAGGTGTCAAAAGATGTCTTTTTAGTAATTCACTTGGATTTTCACCTTTTTTTACTTTAGCTATGACGTGATTATGGCTTTCATTAGCCATTAATAGTAGGTGAAAGAAAAGCAATAGAAAAACTAATATATTTTTCATATAAATCGGTTTAAAAACGTTAATAGCGCAAAGATACATATTATTTTTAATTTTAATATGATTGAAACACTTTTTTATAAAATTTACCCTATTGTTATTTCTATTTTATCAGCTGTGACGCAAAAACTAAACTATTTATTGTGATAAAAATGGTAAATAAAAATGTCTATACCTTATTCCCAATAGTACTTTACAAAAATTCAACTAACATAAATTACGCTAATATTATCCCAAACTATTTAAAACAAAATCACATTACCAACGTTTAAACTTAATAAAATATCCCTTAATAATATATGATAAAAAAGCATGCATGGAAAATCCTTGGCCTACTTATAGTTTTTCCTATTTTGATGTTTTTTGGAGTTACTGCAGCTCTATACTATAACCAAAATACTTTGTTGCATCGGGTACTTCATGATGTCAATAATTCATTTGTGGGTACCCTCTCTATTAAGGGTATACATGTAGCGCCTTTTGCAAATTTTCCCTATATTTCTGTAGATCTAGAACAAGTAAGGTTTTACGAAAATATAGATACTACATGTCAACCTATCTACGCTTTTGAAGATGTCTATGTGGGCTTTAATATATGGGATATCATCAAAAAAGAATACAAAATAAAAAGTATAAAACTAGTTGAAGGTCATTTGGATATCACCCATTTTGAAGACGGAAGCTACAATATTTTGAAAGCCAAAGACACAAGCATTGAAAATGATACAACCTCCACAATACTCAATTTGGATATCAAGAAAATACAATGTAAAAATATAGATTTTGCTTATAATGATCGAATATCTCAAAGAGAGACAGATGTGTTTATTTCAAATATAGATGCCAAAATCAAGTTTAAAGACGAGCATTTTTATATCGATATGATTTCTGATGTGCGTCTAGATGTCTTAGAACATAATAAACCCACATTTTTTGTCAAAAAAAAAGTTCATCTAGATTTTGAAATGGACTATGATAAAAGCCAAAGTAAAATGACACTTTTGCCGAGTGCCTTGACTCTTAATGAAGCTAAATTTAAAGCTGAAGGTACCATAGATGTCACTAATGATATGGAATTATCCTTATCACTTAGAGGAGACAAGCCAGATTTTGGCCTCATAGCTGCATTTTTGCCTAATGATATAGAGCAAGAACTTTTATCCTACAAAAATGAAGGTCAAATATTTTTTGATGGCATCATAAAAGGTAAGAGTACTAATGGACATATACCGCTTGTTACGGTAGATTTTGGATGTGAAAAGGGCTATTTTCTCAACCAAGATACTAGAAAAAAACTTGATGAACTAAGTTTTACCGGTCGATTTACCAACGGTGATCTACGAACACTTCAAAGCTCTACATTGGAAATAAAAAACTTTCACACTAGACCAGAGGAAGGAATATTTGCAGGCCATTTATTTATCAAAAACTTCAAAGACCCTTTTATCAAACTAGATGTACACGCCGATTTAGACCTTGACTTTTTAGGAAAGTTTTTCAAAATTAAAAATTTTCAAGGTATCAAAGGTCATGTCCTTTTGGATATGAATTTTGATGAGCTCATAGATCTTAATTTTGGTACCACTTCACTGGCCCAACTCAAAAAAGGTATAGACTCTGAACTCACAATAAATGGTCTGCACTTTAATATGCCAGAATATGGTTTTAAAATAACTAATGCCCACGCCCATGCTGAAATGAGCGAAGGAGAAATCACATTAGACTCCCTGGTATTTAATGTTAATAAAAATGATTTATGGCTATCTGGAACACTATCTGATTTTCCAGCAATATTTCATAGATATGATACGCCCATCAATATGACGCTGCATACCAAGTCTAATGTTTTGGATTTAAGAGAATTATTAATTTTTAATCCAGATATAGCACAAAAAATAGATGAAAAAATTAAGGATTTAGATTTAAAGATGTCCTTTAATACACAAGCCAAAGAGCTTTTTGAATTTAAATATTTGCCTAGAGGTGAGTTTTTCATTGATGAAATGTATGCTCAATTGACACATTACCCACACAAATTAAATGATTTTCACGCAGACATTATCATTACTGAGCAAGACTTTGAACTCATTGACTTTAGTGGAAAAATTGACGTTTCGGATTTTCATTTTTCAGGCAAACTAAGCAATTATAGCAAATGGTTTCAAGAACACCCAAAAGGAGATAGTCAATTAGAATTTGATCTTACTTCCCAAATATTAAAACTCAATGATATCCTTTCATACAAAGGTATAAACTATGTTCCTGAATCCTATAGAGATGAGGAGTTTAAAAACACTAAACTGCATGGAAGAGTAGATATGCACTATGATGATGGCTTCCAATCTGTGGATTTATACCTGGATCAATTGACCTCAAAAATGAATATTCATCCCTTAAAATTAGAGGATTTTAAAGGTCGGGCGCACTACGAAAACAACCACATTTTGCTAGAAAAATTCAGCGGCAAAATGGGCCAAAGTGATTTTGAAGTGAATATGTCTTATCATCTTGGAACCAATAAGTCACAAAAAAAGCGTGATAATTATTTAGTCCTAAATTCCTCTGCTTTAGACTTAGATGCGCTTATGGATTATAAAGGACCCCATGAAAAAACCAATCACGAAGAAGCTTATAATATTTTTGCAGTGCCGTTTCCTGATATTAAAGTTAAAGCTAAGATAGGACAACTCAAATACCATAAGTTTTGGCTCCAAGACTTCACAACTGATATGCGCATCAAGGAAAATCATTATGTCTACATAGATACATTGGCTATGAAAGTAGCTGATGGCGGTTTACAAATGAAAGGATATTTTAATGGCTCTGATCCATCCGACATATATTATCACAGTACTATCTATACTCAAAATTTAAATATTGATAAATTGTTAGTAAAGTTTGATAATTTTGGACAGGATCAACTTATAAGCGAAAATCTAAATGGAAAAATATCAGGAACTATCAAGAGTACTTTCAAAATGCACCCAGACCTTACCCCTATTGTAGAAAAAAGCAAAGCTACTATGGACCTAACAATATTAGATGGTAATTTGGTCAATTTTGCTCCTATGCAGGCTATGAGTCAATACTTTAAAGACAAAAATCTCAATAAAATACGTTTTGATACTATGACAAATATTTTTGAGCTGGAAAATGGCGCATTAAAGATACCCAATATGGTCATCAATTCTTCCTTAGGCCATATCCAAATTTCAGGTCGGCAAAAAGTAGACTTAGCCATGGAGTATTTCTTACGTGTACCTCTAAAAATCGCTACAAAAACGGCATGGAGACATGTATTCAGCAGAAATAAAACACAAGAAATAGATCCTGAGCAAGTGGACGAAATAGAAAGTCTAGATCCCAAAAAACGCATCAGATATGTCAATCTAAAAGTAGAAGGCACTCCAGAAGATTTTAAAGTAAGCATGGGTAAAGAAAAGAAGAAATAAAATTTTATCTATTAGAAATTTAAATTTTTAAAGCTCATTTTGAGAGGGACCTTATTAAGGCTAATCATCTATCTTTAGTGTAAATTTAATATTCTATAATATTCTCTAATAAAGTACCCGTTTATAAATTTTAATATAATACTATTTCTCAATCAGAAGCTTAGATAATTCACTTTAGAGAAAAAACATTTAATTAACCCGCGAATTTTACGGCTTCATCAAAAATAGTTTTGTATGCACCAAAGTTTTGAGTTTTCTATAAAAATTGTTTTTAATGATTTATTTGCAGATTTGTAAAATTATTTCATTGCATTGGAAAAAAACGTAATAATGAATTACATAAAGGTTTGGGAGAAATGAAGCGTCGGCAAAGCTAAGCCACCCTGTTTTACCCCTCTTACCATCATAAAACGCCTTCAATTCGAACGTATGTGAAAGACTTATTTCGTGGCGTATTAATAATTGGACAATATTCTTTAAGAGCACGGTCATTAAATTTATATGAAAGACGATCACTTTTTTATTTAATTAGGATACCAAAAACAAATAATTATTATACTTTTGCCTCATAAGAAATAAAAAAGTAATATGGAAGATTATAAATTTATCGACCCACCAATTTTTACCGACAATATCGTTGTCTTCGGAATTTTGATGGCAGTTTTGGCCTTTGTTTTTTACACTTCCAGCCATAATCATCCTTTTTGGAAAAAATTCTACTCTATATTCCCATCATTATTAATGTGTTATTTAATACCTTCCATTCTCAGTTCATTGGGCTGGATAGCGCCAGAATGGAATGTGGTCGACGCTAATGGTGCATTTTTGATAGGTGAAAATGGAAAACCCGTAACTGAAAAATTATCTCTTTATTTTATTTCATCCAGAGTATTATTGCCTGCAGCATTGGTATTACTCATTTTAAGTGTGGACATCAAAGCCTTGATAGGATTAGGCAGCAAGGCACTTATCATGTTTTTCACAGGTAGCGTTGGAATAATCATCGGTGGGCCTATTGCCATTTTGATTGTAGGTTTCTTTTCACCTGAAACAGTGGGTGGTACAGATTCCATGGCTGTGTGGCGTGGATTGACTACTGTAGCAGGTAGTTGGATAGGTGGTGGTGCTAACCAGGCTGCTATGCTAGAAATATACAAATATGATATGGACAAGTTTGGTTCTATGTTATTGGTAGATATCGTTGTGGCCAATATTTGGATGGCGGTTTTACTTTGGGGTATAGGTAGAAAAGAAGCCATAGATAGATGGCTCAAAGCTGATAATTCCGCCATAGAAAATCTCAAAACAAAAGTATCAGAATACAGCGCCTCCGTCAATAGAATTCCATCTTTAAAAGATTTTATGATTATTCTGGGCATCACTTTCATTTCCGTTTCTATAGCTCATGTGATAGCCAATAATTTACCTTCAATTCTCATCAATATTTTTCCGTCAGTTGGAGACAAATCTAGTATGGTTAGCACTTTCGGAGAGGGCTTCTTTTGGTTGGTGACCGTTTCCACTATTTTAGGCATAGTTTACTCATTTACACCTCTCAAAGCCTATGAAGGAGCGGGAGCAAGCAAAATAGGTAGTATTTTTATTTATGTCTTGGTAGCTACTATAGGTATGAAGATGGACCTAAGCTCAATTATGGACAATCCCGGATTAATCGGTGTAGGTTTATTATGGATGGCCATTCATGTAGGCTTATTGTTTTTGGTAGCTAAAATCATTAGAGCACCCTATTTCTTCTTGGCAGTGGGAAGTAAAGCCAATGTAGGTGGTGCTGCTTCAGCGCCGATAGTCGCATCCGCATTTCACCCTTCATTAGCGAGTGTAGGTGTTATTTTAGCCATTTTTGGCTATATTATAGGTACTTATGGTGCCATTCTGTGCGCTGTATTGATGGAAGCAGCATCAAAGGCTTATTAGAAATCTATGATTAAATCTGTCCTAATATATATCCTAACTATTTAGATATAGGTAAATTGATGTTGATAAATTCTAGCTTTTACAGTCATATTGTCACAAATTTTTACAAAATAACTGACATAATGGTATGAATCTTTTATTTAATTAGAGTTGGTATATTTATTGACTAATAAAAAACACTTAAGTTTTTGCATCATTTGCATTAAAAAATAAAAAAATAATTAATGTTCAATAATAACTTTTTTGCATCAAGAAATAATGAAGACGGTGGGGATGCCTTACCTGTGATTACAATGGGAGATGATGAGTTAAAATTTGATGATAATTATGAACCTACTATTCCTATAATAGCACTCAAAAATACAGTTTTGTTTCCTGGCGTAGTGATACCTATTACAGTAGGAAGAGACAAAAGTATCAAAGCGATTCAAAAAGCTGACAGAGGAGACAAATATGTCGGTGTTATCACTCAAAAAGATATGGAATCTGAAGACCCACTACCTCGCGAACTTCATTCTGTGGGTACCGTAGCCAGAATAATGAAATTACTCAAAATGCCTGATGGAAGTACAACAGTGATCTTACAAGGTAGAAATAGATTTTCACCCAAATTATTTGTTGAAAACTTTAAGTTTTTAGAGGCCCAAATAGAAATCTTAACAGATAATATTCCTGTTAAAGATATTGAATTCAATGCTATGATTTCAACTATGAAGGATTATTCAAAAAGAATCATCGAATTATCGCCCAATATACCAAGTGAAGCTAATATTATGCTTCAAAACATCAAAAATCCAGGATTTTTAATCAATTTTGTTGCCTCCAATATGAACTTGGAAGTCAACACAAAACAAGAAATCCTTGAAAGTCAAGACTATCACTTTAAAGCGACCACTGTAGTCCAGCTGATGAATAAAGAACTCCAGCTTTTACAAATTAAAGATGAGATAGAAACAAAAGTTAGAGGAGACCTCGAAAAACAGCAAAAAGAATACTTCCTCAATCAGCAACTCAAAACTATTCAAGAAGAATTGGGAGGTAATCCACAAGAAGAAGAGCTCAAAAAATTAGAAAATATTGCTAAAAAGAAAAAATGGCCCCAAGCTGTTAAAGAGACTTTTGAAAGAGAAATTCTTAAGGCCAGAAGGATAAATCCACAGATAGCCGAGTATTCAGTTACACTCAATTATCTTGAACTTATGCTTGACTTGCCATGGGATGATGTCACTAAGGACAATTTTGACTTAAATAAGGTAAAAAAGATATTAGATAAGGACCACTATGGATTGGAAGATGTCAAAAAAAGAATATTAGAACACCTTGCGGTCCTAAAACTAAAAGGAGATATGAAAGCACCCATTCTTTGCCTCGTTGGTCCTCCCGGAGTAGGCAAAACTTCTCTTGGTAAGTCAATAGCTACAGCTTTGGGTAGAAAGTTTATTAGGATGTCATTAGGTGGACTTCATGACGAAAGTGAAATACGCGGACATAGGAGAACCTACATAGGTGCAATGCCAGGTAGAATCATACAATCTATCAAAAAAGCCAAATCATCTAATCCCGTCTTTATTTTGGACGAAATTGACAAATTAGGACGTGATTTTAGAGGTGACCCATCTTCAGCACTGCTTGAAGTCTTGGACCCAGAACAAAACAGTACTTTCCATGACAATTATTTAGACGTCGATTATGACTTATCAAAGGTACTTTTCGTAGCTACCAGTAATTCATTGTCTTCGATTCAGCCAGCCCTATTAGATCGTATGGAAATCATACATTTGAGCGGCTATACCATAGAAGAAAAAGTAGAAATAGCTAAAAAACACCTTGTACCCAAACAAATAAAAGAGCATGGCATCGCAACCAAAGAAGTCACTTTAAGCAATAAAATTTTGGAGTTTATCATCTCCAGATATACCCGCGAATCTGGCGTAAGGTCTTTGGATAGAACATTGGCTGGTGTGATGCGAAGCGTGGCTAAAAAAGTAGCTATGGAAGAAGCCTATGATAAAAAAATATCAGAAATTGATATCAAGGAGGCTCTAGGCCCGATAAAATTTGACAAAGATGCCTATACTAAAGTCGATGCACCTGGCGTAGCTGTAGGATTAGCCTGGACTCAAGTAGGTGGTGATATTTTATTTATTGAAGTCAGTATATCAAAAGGTAAAGGCAAACTTACCTTAACCGGAAATTTAGGTGATGTAATGAAAGAGTCAGCTTCTACAGCGCTCAGTTATATCAAAGCCCATTGCGATAGCCTAGGTATAAATGACGAGGTCTTTGACACTACAGATATTCATATTCATGTACCTGAAGGTGCCATTCCAAAAGACGGACCCAGCGCAGGTATCACTATGCTAACAGCCATTACCTCCGCTTTGACCAAAAAACCCGTAAAATCACATTTGGCCATGACAGGCGAAATCACCTTGAGAGGCAAGGTATTACCTGTAGGTGGCATCAAAGAAAAAGTATTAGCTGCGCGAAGTGCGGGTATCACGCAAATAATCTTGTGTGAAGATAACAGACGCCATGTAGAACAAATTGAAGCACAATATATCAATAACTTACAGTTCATTTATGTGAAAGAAATGAGTGATGTTTTAAAAAATGCCATAAAAATTTAGACGATTTTAATTACTGATCAAACTCTAATATATTTAGAGTAATTTTGGCATTGTTTTTGGATTATTTAGTGTATAAATACAATTAGGATAATTATGAAAAAACACGTTGTTTTGTTTGAAGCTAGAGGCGGTTCTGACAAAGGAAAATATGGATTTAGAGTAGATTCAAAACCAATTATTGATTCATTAAAAAAACGGGGTTGGACAGCAGAAATAATTTTTTATGATGATGTGCATAGAGGTGAAATCTATTGTCATACCGTACAAAATGCTGGCGCGTATATCAGTCGTGTAAACCCAGGTAATCTTGCAAATGAAACAGGATATTTTCAAATGTTACGAGAGCTTGTAGCTAATGGCGTAAAAGGTTTACCCCATCCTGATGCAATGATTTCTTATGGCGCCAAAAGTTCGATAGAAAAATTAAAAGGAACTGATCTCGTCCCTGAAGATATATATCTTTATTTTGATTTTGACACCATGAAGGAGACATTACCCATTTCATTATCTACAGGACCTCGTGTCGTTAAGCAAAATAGGGGCTCAACTGGTGAAGGAATATGGAAAGTAGAACTCCTTAATAAAGTAAAATCAAAAGAAAAAATACCTCTTGATACAAGGGTGAAACTTACCGAAGCCAAAGACAATCACAGTGAAGAAAAAACCCTACAAGAATTCTTAGAGTTCTGTATCAAATATCTAGAAGGCGAAAATGGTTTGATACTTGATATGCCTTTTTTGGAAAGGATTGTCGAGGGAGAAATCCGAGTTCTAATGCTTCGTGATACACCTGTCAATATTGTACACAAAAAACCAGCAAATGTTGAAGGCGCATTTTCAGCTACATTATTTTCTGGAGCTCAATACAGATATGACCAGCCAGAAGAATGGCCCGAACTTATGCAAATCATTCAAAAAAACATACCTATTATTCGTTCGCGATTAGGAAATTTTGACTTACCCTTAATATGGTCAGCCGATTTTATATTAGATACAGATAGTAAAAATGGAAAAGACAAATATGTACTAGGAGAAATCAACGCTTCTTGTGTAGGTTTTTCGACGCACTTGGGCCTAAGTGAAAACATAGCTGATGAAGTTTTAAATCTTATGGATGCAGAATCTATAGTTAATCAAAAGTTTTCGCAATATAACAATTCGCTGACATAATATAATTCTGCACCAAAATTGAGTATCGTATTTACTTTTTGAGTACGTCAAACAAGCTTTTAAAGTTCAATCAAATACACAATTTTCATTTATTACAGCGAAAATAAATGTTTTCAAATTGTTTTTTGAATAAAACACATAATATCTTTGTTATCCTTCAAAAGTACAATTTCTATACTTATGAATTATAATAAAATAGCAAAATAATATAACCGATAAAATAGGCCTAACCTAAAACATCTCCTGCCTACTTTATATACATTCTACCAACAAACATAAAAAATAACTTTATCGCCTTTTCTTTTGACATTGTAAAAACTAATGAGTTAATTATTTGATATTGTAGCAAATAGGTCAATATATTTGATTTTTACCACCGTAATATTCTCACTTGTTGACTTTTTTCTAAATTATTACATATTTACTTTTGTTGTTTTCTAATCAATTTTAAGATGTATGAATAGTCAAAAGATTCAAATATTTGATACCACATTGAGAGATGGAGAGCAAGTGCCTGGCTGCAAACTCAATACCGAGCAGAAGATAATCATCGCTCGTCAGTTGGACGAATTGGGTGTGGACATCATCGAGGCAGGTTTCCCCATATCGAGTCCTGGGGATTTTGATGCCGTAGTACAAGTCTCCAAAGTAGTTAAAAACGCTACAGTTTGTGGCCTTTCCAGAGCCAATCTGAAGGATATAGAAGCCGCTGCCAGAGCTTTAGAATATGCCCATAAACCTCGTATTCATACGGGCATCGGTACATCAGATTCACATATTAAATACAAATTCAACAGTACCCGCGAAGATATTTTAGAACGCGCTATTAAAGCTGTTGCTTTCGCTAAAAAATACGTAGATGATGTAGAGTTTTATGCAGAAGATGCGGGCAGAACCGATAATGATTTTTTGGCTACTATTTGTGAAGAAGTCATCAAAGCTGGAGCCACAGTTCTGAATATTCCTGATACGACAGGCTATTGTCTTCCTGAAGAATATGGAGCCAAAATGAAATATCTATCAGAAAATGTCGAGGGAATTGAAAAGGCCATTCTTTCTTGCCACTGTCACAATGATTTAGGACTTGCCACAGCCAATTCTATTTCTGGTGCCATCAATGGCGCGCGCCAAATAGAGTGTACTATCAATGGATTGGGTGAACGTGCGGGCAATACAGCT
>DAIPYV010000117.1:0-10796 GCA_036782555.1 Saprospiraceae bacterium | reverse complement strand
ACTTCAAAGATATTAAATGATTTTGATTTTTACATATTGGGTGGACTTCCTATAGAGCGTGTAGGGCCATTTAATGAAAACACTGAATTGCCTACTAAAACCAATGCTGATGTACCCTCAGCAAAAGTGGTTACAGGCTTAAAATTAAATGCCCAATTCTTAAATTGTGATAATCTACCTATTCAAAATGGAAGGGTGGATTATTCCATAGAAATTGATGGAGTAAAACGAAATTTTAGTGATAGAATATTTTCAGGAATTTGGATACACGATACGATATATTTTTGTATAAATCCATTAACCAATGACCTACCTGTCAAGATAGAAATAAAAGTATTTGACAATCAAACTCGAAACACATCTGATGATCTGGAAATTAACATAACATTTGACCAACCCACTCTTGGAGATATTATTGTTTGTAATGCGCCACCTGTGGCCAAAAGCCTCCTATCACTCTTCATAAAAAACCAATATCATACTCTTACGATTGGAACAGATAATGACCCGAAAAATACGTTTATTCGTCAAGATACTCTTTTTGCTCCCAATGCAGTGAATATACAAGGGGGAAGCGTGTCATTTTTCATACCTAATTATTTAAATAATACCAATTTAGCCCTTCATGATTTAAAGTTTATACTAGATGGTGAAGAATATGAATCAGTTAGTCCTATTGGTTTATTTACCCCCGGAATTCGTGTTAATAATTCTATCACTGGCTTTGTCAACACAGGCTACTTAAAAAACATCTCTACTGGTGAAATAATAGAAATAAAATTTGGTCAAGGCACTGTAAATATTTTTTACTAATTTAATTGACAAATTACATTGAATCCATCAACGATAATCCAACAATCCATCAATGGAGATAGAGCTGCCCAAAAACAGCTCTATCTCCAATATTGTGATTTAGCTATGAGTTTAGCCATCAGATACGCATCGGATATGCCTCAAGCTATGGATATTGTTCAGAACACTTTTGTCCGCATTTTTCAGAACTTGCATAAGTTTGATGGAGAAATAAGCCAATTTTCTACATGGATATCAACTATTTGTATTAGAGAAGCCATTGTTTACCTTAAAAAAAGCCAACGGTGGGTTCTGGATGAAAAGGCGTGGGATATAATTGAAAAAATGGAGGATATTCCTTTAGAAAAATCAGAAGATATAGAACTAATTCAAAAAACTATTGAAAAAATGCCGCTCATACATAGATCTATATTGATGATGTATTTCTATGACGAACTCTCTCATAAAGAGATAGCTGAAATTTTGGACATTAAAGAATCTAGCTCACGTTCCAGACTTAATAGAGCCAAAGAAGAATTGAAAATACAATTAAAATGGGCTAAAACCTAAAATTATATATCATGGACAAAAAAAATATTATTAAAAACATACTTCACAAAGAGGCGTCAGATTGGGATAAAAATTTAGCATGGCAAAATATAGAGCAACAAATCCAGCCAAAGAAAAAAAGAAGGCCTGTCCTCATATTTTTATTTTTGATAGGGATATCCATTGCTGTAGTATGGAATGCGATGACCCCATTAAAAACACCTACTCCACCTATTGAGTCACGTTCAAAAAATGATGCCAAGGTAGCTCAAAATCATCTCAATAAAATTAAAGACCATGAAATAAGTAGTCAGCTCAGCTCTAATGAATATAACACATTGAGCATCCAAGAGGAAGATGAAATCACCAAAAACACTTCAATGTTAGCTTCAGGATCTACATACATCCCATTGAAACCTTCTTTCAATGAAGACCCTGTGTTAGAAAAACCATCGCAAAACTCAAGCGCTCAGAACTCACGAATTAAAGACATAATAGAAATAAATTTACAAGATTTGGTAAATGTATCTGGCGACCATCATACTGACAATGTACAAAATACAACACCAAATTCTGTTGAGATAAAAAAGGATGAAGTGGATTATCAATATGAAGCATCGCCGTTGCCAATTTTAATTTTTAAATCAATTGGCTCAAATAATGTCAGCAATATTTCAGTAAATCAACAGTACCAGAAACCTATCAAACACCATACCAATCCGCAGTGGTACATGAGTTTTTCAAGCTCTTACGCCGCCGTACATCGCAAAATAAACCCATCCGATCCTCTCACTTTGAATTATTCTAACACTCAAGAACAACATGTCACGCCCAATGAAGCGATAAGTGCGACATGGATGGTCAACAAAAAAACTTTTAAAAACATTTACTTTTCATCTGGTGTGAGATACTTACAAATCAATGAATTTTTGGTAGCAGAAGATGTAATTATAAACTCTGGTATGGAACAAAATGACCAAGCTTATGTGATCAATAATACTTCAGGTAATACATATCTATCTGGAGAAAGGGCCTACACCCATCGTCAAGGATTTTCTATCAAGTCGCCTAACAAGTACCAACGCATCAATATTCCATTAGGGGTGCACTCAATGAGCTCAATCATGGGTAGAACCTTCACCTTGGGAGTCGGCATGGATTTAAATATTTACCAACGCTATTCAGGTATCAATCTGGGCTTGGACGAAAAATTTATCTACCATGAAGCAAATAAATTCATAGAAATATATAGAAAAAACTGGGTTAATTCATGGTTTGTCCATTTCCATGTTGACATTTTAAAATACAATGATTTCAGAATGTCGATCGGAGGCCACTATGCATCAGATATAGGTAGTACTGTGCGCAGCCGGTGGGCTGTT
This sequence comes from Saprospiraceae bacterium, assembly GCA_036782555.1. Taxonomy (GTDB): domain Bacteria; phylum Bacteroidota; class Bacteroidia; order Chitinophagales; family Saprospiraceae; genus OLB9. The sequence continues at coordinate 8,073 of DAIPYV010000117.1, read as the reverse complement.
AACCAAAATTATAGCAGATATGGACTAGAAATTGGTTTAGCCCACATTCTGCATTAGAAAATTAATAAATGACAATAGTGTTACATAAACCTTATTTTTTAATCCATTTTAAGCTTTTATCTCCTTTTGAGGAAACAATGCGCAATAAATACATACCTGACGATAGTTCATTAACATCAATTTCAACAGGATCTAAATGAGTATCACTCGGAGCATATCTATAAAGGAGGTGACCTAATAAATTTCTGATTTCTAATGCTTCCACTTTGATATCACCTAAACCTGTGACAGAAAGTATGTCACCTACTGGATTGGGCGCTATCTTGATATTCTCAAAAACATGATCAAAAGTAGAAACTATTGTCCAAGTAAGGGTTTCAGACACACAACCATTTTCATCCCTCACGATGATTTCATAAACTCCAATATCTAAATCACTAAACGCATTAATATCTAAATAAGAATCCCCACCGTTAAGACTATATCTGTAAGGAGGTGTGCCACCTTGTACCTCAAGAAATATACTTCTTCCGTCAGTGGTACTTATGATATCTACTGTTATCAACTCAGGCTGACCTATGACTACTTGACCGACTAATGTATCACCCACGGCATCTCTAACCCTATATTCATAAGTACCCGCTGGCAAATTGGTCCATCTATTGAGTGTTTGTACACTTTGGTCATTTAATTGGTACTCAAAAGGAGATATTCCACCTGAAGGACTGATACTCAAAAAACCATCAAGACTACCAAAACACTTAGCATCTCTTTGCACTATACTGACCCGACTCAAAACATTTACACGAATAGAAAAAGTACGCTGACAGCCTAGACTATCTCTCATATATACTGTATAATTTCCGTTAGATGGAAATATAATCGTATCATTCTCTACAAAAATGCTATTATCTAAGCTGTAGCTCAATGGGCCGGTACCACCAGCGCCGTTAAGCGTATATATAAATCTACTATTCTGTGGGATTATCGTAATAACCTGAGGATCATTACTTTTCCACTCATCGGAAAATACCTTTTTCCCACCAGCATCCAGCACGACAAACGAATAGTTACCTGCATCTAGCGAAAAAGTGTCACTTTCTATAAAGAAGGAATCATCAGCACTGAACAAGTATGGAGGGAAGCCTCCCATCGCAGTCAGTCTGACTTGGGCTTTCTGACCAAAACAGGCTATATCTTGCAACGGATTAAAGTCTACCTGAAGCTCAGGTATGTCCACCTCAAAGTTTTCACTATAAAGACAATCAAAAAAATCTTTAATTTGTATGGTATATAGACCATTTTCTGGCTGACTCAGTACATTATTTTCTGAAAAATCTTCCTCATTAAATGAAATCAACAAATCACCAGTACCTCCTGATAACATGGCCGTAAAATTATAAAAATCTTGGACTATATCCACGGAATATGGATGAGGCTCCGATACGAATACATCACGCTGAACTTCACCTCCTACCCCATCTCTAACAGTAATATTATATACGCCCGCTTTCAGATCTTCAAAACGGTTATTGTTGACAAAATTTTGCCCATCAATGGAATAACTGTATGGCTCCTGTCCATTGAAACCTAGGATAAGAATACTTCCCGTACTGTCACCATGACATTGTACATTTTGAACTTGAGTAGAAAAGGTTAATGAAAACTGAATAATATCAATCATTACAGTTAATTCAGGTAACAACCTATTTTTGTCATCTAAAACTTGCACTCTAAAACTGTCGATAGATTGGACACCACCATCGTGAACATATTGTATTCTTTCATTGATAATGTCATTTAATGTAAATGTACTATTTTGAAACAAAGTGCCACCTTCCTTGAGCAGAGAGCCTCTGCGTGGAATTCTCAACAACGAAAACCTTACAAGTTCAGGATTTTCATGAACTAAATTGATGTTAACCTGAGTGACATTTTTTGAACCATCTCTTAACACCACAATGGGATTTTGTGTCAATACGATTGGGTTTCCATCTGCAAAACCCTCAGTAGTGAATAAAAACACGTCACTCCAATTATTAGTCTTACAAGGTGTTTTGGCCTCAACACGCCAATAATAGACAGTAGCCTCATCAAGTGTGATCGAGAGTTGGTTTTGAGAGGTCATCAACTCGCTCTCGATGATAGAAAAATCACTTCTTTTACTAATTTGACACCTATATTCTTTTACGCCCTCTAGCGGTATCCATTCAAAATTTATGTTTTTATTGGCCACATTCAGCGTATTATTTAAAGGCTGAAGCAGTGATGTCTTTACTCCTGGATTATACTTATACATCGCTACATTTAAAACTTGTGTCTCATTACCTGCGACTCCACGTACGAGTATCTCATGCCCACCTAAAGATAAAAGATTGAGGTCCCTCAAATTTAATGTAGAAGTAGCTGGTATCACATCAAATAACTCAGGAGAAAGGGTAGTTTGAATTTGGAGTGGCTGAGCACCTATAGTTAGATTTAGTGGGCCGTTAAATGCTGCAATATCAAAAATATTTATAGTAACATCTCTTGATGTCTCATTGCATAATGAAATCTCCTCATCTCCAATTTCCATAGAAAAAGACGTGACTATCCTAAAATTAAAGCCTGATACATTAAAAAATATATTGTCAGAGGCCTTCACCATGATACGTCCTGCATTAGTGGCTAAATTGGGTACAGTGATTTGTGCGGATCCGGTATTGGGTACATTGGCCACTATCAGATGAGGATAAGATAGGCCGCCATCTGTCGAAAGAAAAATATCGACCGCACTGCAATTGATAGGAGCAGAATTGGTGCCGGCTACATTCCATTCCACAGACTGCGTAGACCCTACCTGCCATTGGATACCTTGTGTATTGGGTGCCGTCACTCTAAAAGACCCACTAACAGCTACGAAAGATAAAGAAACATTAACTTCATCAGTACATCCGTAAAGACTACTATTATCTCTCACAGTACATCTAAAATTCATATCTCTGGCTACCGATGGAAGGACTTCCCATGTAGGATTGCGAGCGCCCAATGTGGGAAAGTATCTAGAAGAGCTAGAAGTAGGGCTGAAACTTCTAAAACTAGGTCCAGAAATGTTGGTACCTCTCGGAGGCATATTGGCTACTTCATTGTCCATCTGCTCCCAGCAGTAAGTCAAATTGTCACCATTACTATCAGAAGCCGTAGCTGTCAAAACAAAAGGTGTAGAGGTAGGTATGGTATAAGAATTTTTAGGTACATTCACCATTGGTTTTTCATTTTGAGTGGATATGACCTCAGGACAATTTCCCCCTTGACCAGCCACTATGAAATTGGACATCTCCTGCAAACTAATGGCATGAAAGTAATCATCACTCGCATTCTGTACATTGGGCTGGCAGATACCTGCATATCCCATGATGGTACTGGCACTACCTGGCTCCATGGCTGTACTGCCACTTCTTTGACAATTATTATTTTGTGTATGATTAGCGCCAAACTGATGTCCCATCTCATGAGCCACATAATCGATGTCAAATGGGTCACCCACTGGTCTATTTTGTCCTGTTACACCTTGTGCTTTGCGAGAAGTACATACCGACCTCAACGATGCAACGCCACCGCCACCTGTACTAAATACGTGGCCGATATCATAGTTATTACGTCCGATGATACCATCCACAGTGGTCTGATTTTGACCTAGCATGGTCTCACCGTTATTATTACTATAAGGATCAGTTGCTGCATTAAAGAAAATAAGTTTATCCGTATCAGGTATAAGTTTAAGAGTCACGCCTATCTCTCTTTCATAGACACCATTGATACGTGTTATAGTGGTGTTGAATGCAGCTAAAACGCGTTCTATCGTGCCACCATGAAAAGAGGCATATTCGCCAGTACATGCTAAAGCCAGACGATACTGGCGAAACTGACAGTCTCCAGCCATTCTATTTCCATAATGCATGTCAGGCTCAAAACCATCCCAAGATGTCTCCATGGATGTCAATCCACATGTAAAATTACCCGTTTTCTTTTTAAAGTCTTTCTTATTGTAAACTTGATAGTATTCTTTATTGTCTCTAGAAATAGGGTCTATAAAGACCGACTCCCCATTTTCTAAAAATATCATACCATTGATGCTATAGGGCGAAACAGATATTTTTATGTATTTTAACCCATTGATTTCCTTCCCTGTAAAAGAATAAAAACCTGAGTATTTTGATGATAATTCAGGTGCAAATACTGATGTCGAATTCAATTCAAATGTCACCATTTGACCATTACCCAATGGAAAATCCAAAAAGTAGGTAGGTTTCTCACTGGCTAATGAATTTGAAAAGCTATTGAAATCAAAAAAATAAGTTTCATATTTCGAAGGCGTAATATCCCTATTACTCAGGTCTAATCTCAGTGACTGAACATCTACTGGTGACCAATAATTGACCTGGCTGAAAGATATAAATGACCAAAAAATTAATACTAATAAAATGAGGTGTTTGCGAATCATTTGGATTAAAAATTTGTGCAAACATAAACCGTTTTCAATTAAAAGTGTTATGGAAAAGTGATATTTATTTAAAAAATGTTGTTAAAGTGACATATTAAATTAAAAAATAGAACTTTCAAATTCAATTATCAACAATATGAATGACGTCTTAGAAATAAAAAAATCTCCCGTACAGTTGACAGATGGTGCTATAAAGCAGCTCAGGAGAATACACGAAGAACAAAATCTTAGTACCAAACATGGACTAAGAGTAGGCATAAAAGGTGGTGGATGCTCAGGATTTTCTTATATTTTGGGCTTTGATGTCCAAAAAGATAAAGATGAAGTTTTCGATTTTAATGGTATAAAAGTATTCATGGAAAAATCACATTCTATGTATCTTTTAGGAATGGAGATAGACTGGCAGGAAGGCCTCAATAATCGTGGATTTACATTTAATAATCCTAATGCTAAAGAAACTTGTGGCTGTGGAACTTCATTTTCAGCATAGATAGAGCTTATAATGAATGAAAACCTTGACCCTTCACAAGCGCATTTCAAGCCAGAAGACAAACAAGTTGAAAAAGCTTTAAGACCTAAAGGCTTCTTAGAGTTTCATGGTCAGCCCAAAATTGTCGAAAACTTAGGTATTTTTATCCAAGCTGCTAAATTGCGCAGTGAGGCTCTAGATCATGTGTTGCTGCACGGCCCTCCGGGGTTAGGTAAGACTACCCTATCTCACATTATAGCCAATGAACTAGATACCTCTATGAAAATCACATCTGGACCTGTACTAGAAAAACCGGGCGATCTTGCTGGGTTATTAACGGGTCTGGATGAGGGAGATGTCTTATTCATAGATGAAATACACAGATTGAATACAGTGGTAGAGGAATATCTATACTCAGCTATGGAAGATTATCGGATAGATATCATGATAGATTCTGGTCCCAATGCACGCAGTATTCAGATCAATCTCAATCCATTTACATTAGTGGGAGCCACTACGCGTATGGGGCTATTGACGGCACCTATGCGTGCTAGATTTGGCATTTCTTTTCTATTGGACTATTATGATATCGATACCTTAAAGAAGATCTTAAAGCGTAGTGCTGAGATACTGGAAGTAGAGCTGAGTGAAGATGGCGCTAATGAAATAGCCCGAAGAAGCCGCGGTACACCTAGGATAGCCAATGCCCTTTTGCGAAGAATTAGGGATTTTGCTCAGATAAAAGGAGATGGCCGTATAGGTATCGAAATAGCCCAATTTGGTTTGGATGCACTCAATGTGGACAATAGTGGACTAGACGAAATGGACAATAGAATTTTGTCTACGATCATAGATAAATTTAAAGGTGGACCCGTCGGCATCAGCACCATAGCCACAGCTGTAGGTGAGGAATCTGGCACCATAGAGGAAGTTCACGAGCCCTTTCTTATCATGGAGGGTTATATACAACGAACACCACGTGGAAGAGAAGCCACTGCCAAAGCTTATAAGCATGTGGGCAGAATACCGCCAGGAGTCGTTGGGACACTTTTTGATTAAGGAAAGAGTCCTCCTTTAGTCTCCGAGTTTAATCAAAAATATAACTATATAGATGTCAATTTATTCAGCTATATTTTTATTGAAATGATCAAATACGATGTATCGCACTGAATGGAATCGAATCGTATTTTTGTCAATAAGAGATTAAGTAGAGAGAATAACTTCAAAAATTTAAAATGTGTAAAATAATCATGTTGAATAAACAATGATAAAATAAATATTCCTATCTTTGTACTTTATAAATATACTTAATTAAGTAATATGAGTGACGAAAATAATAAAAACTCAGAAGAGACTGAGGAAAAACAATCTCCATGGATAAGCCTTTTGGTGGGTATTATTATTTTAGCATTTGCCATTTATCTTTTTATTACACTACAACAATTCGAAAATGAAGGCGGTGAAATAAGTCTAAATTGGATCATAGCCATAGCTTATGACATCGCTGGAAAATGGATTACGACTGGTATTTTAGCTTTGATAGGACTTGCTATTACAATAGGCGCAATCAAAGAATTACAAGAAAATCGTGCCACACAAATAAAATAAAACAGATGTTTACAAATTATTATTTTTTGTCCAAAGATGGGATCAGAAGGACTATAAGCTTGCAAACTCTTGATGATGTAATCCGCATTACTTTATTCCACAATGATGAGGTGGTTGATACAATGGATATCAAAGAACGAAAGCCTGTAAACATGGGCGAAGAAAGTGAATATTACATTAAAATAAACAACTTTTCATACGATATAAAATATATTCAAGATGGAAAAGAAATGAACTTTGCAAAAATAAAGAAAAACGAAGTATCTAAGAAGATAAGAGACTACATAGACGGGCCTCCAGTTCAGTACAATTTTACTATGATTGGTGTAGGTATCTTTCTTGTATCTCTATCAGGGCTATTATACTTCTATTTTCCACAGTCATCATCTCTTATTATTAGAGCGCTTCCATTTGCTACAGCTTTTATAGGAGGATACATTATAGCATTTCAGTTATTCCAAAAAGATAATATGATTGGAAAATCCAAGTCTCGGTTGGCTTTTGCCTTAGGTATAGCTATAGGATTTTTGATACTCAGCGAAAAACTCGTTGGTACAACAGGAAATATACCTACTGATAGTCCTACCACTCAGGCTGTCATCACAGAGGTGAATTACCACGTAACTAAGCAATACAAATCTCGAAATATAGATCCTCATTATACACATGATTACAGTTTTGAGGTAGAAAGTAAAACTTATACTGGTTATATATCTGCACCTACAGAAACCTATTCTATAGGAGATACAGTCACTGTCATTTATAGAGCTGATGCACCACAATTTAATAAAGGGTACTAAAGATCTAATTTGCCATCGATCTGTTGGCTCTTTTTTATTTTAAAAGATAAATAACTTGGCCGTACATGAATTTAGCAAGATAAGACTGTAGCATAAGTTGGAAAGCATTATCCGCTTATCATACTGCACTCTCCTATCTTTCACATACGAAAACGTCAGAAATTAAACTAAAATTCTAATTTTACAAAGTACATTTAACCCAAAATGTCCATGAGAAATTTATTACGAAAAAATTACACTTCATATTTGTTTCAGTACTCAGTTTTGCGTCCTCAATGTAGCTAAGGGCTTGTTTAAAAATAACATATACATTTTGACTTGTTCTATTATCCTTTTCCATCGTTAAAATTTTAAACCCGCATTATGCGTTAGAACTTCCTTTAGATTTTCATGAGCGAATCATAGTCACCACTATGGTGAGTGAGTAAAAATTAGCGGAGCGCCTTATTTTGCAGGAATTTCGGCATGTAATAGATTTTCTAATGCATAATGCGGGTTAAACCGTAGCTAATGCTATGCTTGAAAATTTTGCCTTGTTAAAAAATAAAATAACGTCGTCAATTCTGTACACCCTTATTTATTAATTGAAGTTTCGGAGTTGGTAAGTAATTGTAATTTAACTAAATACAAAATAATAATTATTTTAATATTATATTTCAATTTACTGAAAATCAATAAGTTAAATAGTTTTTAGCATTCAATAGGATATTGTA
>DAIPYV010000116.1:0-10856 GCA_036782555.1 Saprospiraceae bacterium | reverse complement strand
GAGTTGACCTAAGAAGTCATTGAAATCAAATTTATTCTTTTTGATTTTCTTTTCCAGTCTTTTGGCTTCTTGCTCATCAAATTGTTCTTGAGCTTTCTCTACGAAAGATACGATATCTCCCATACCCAAAATTCTCTGAGCCATACGTTCTGGGTGAAAGACATCTAATGTCTCCATTTTCTCACCCGTACTAACAAATTTGATGGGCTTTCCAACGGTATATTTTATAGATAATGCCGCTCCACCCCGTGTATCACCATCTAACTTGGTCAAAACTACCCCATCAAAATTCAATCTCTCATTAAAGACGGCAGCTGTATTGACAGCATCTTGACCTGTCATAGAATCCACTACGAAAAGAGTTTCCGAAGGATTGACCGCTTGTTTGATATCTGAAATCTCCTGCATCATCTGCTCATCTACAGAGAGACGACCCGCCGTATCTATGATGACGACATCGTGACTATGACCTTTAGCATACTGTATAGCATTGAGGGATATTTGTACTGGATTTTTATTTTCCTCCTCTTTATAGATATGAACACCTATCTGCTCAGCCAAAACCGTTAATTGATTGATCGCAGCAGGTCTATATACGTCACAAGCCACAAGAAGTGGTCGTTTGGACTTTTTATCTTTGAGGTATTTGGCCAGTTTACCTGTAAAAGTAGTCTTACCAGATCCTTGTAGACCTGATATTAAAATGACACCCGGATTGCCTTTGATATTGATACCCGCTGTCTGTCCTCCCATGAGCTCTACCATCTCATCTTGGACTATTTTGACCATGAGCTCCCCTGGCTTGACAGATGCCAAAACGTTTTCACTACCTAAGGCCTTATCCTTAATTTTGTCAGTAAACTCTTTGGCTATCTTATAGTTAACGTCGGCAGCGACTAAGGCACGGCGTATTTCTTTAACAGAATTGGCTATATTTAATTCCGTTAATTTACCATCACCTCGTAAGCTTTTAAATGCCCCTTCTAACTTTTCACTCAGATTCTCAAACATAGGTATATATAGATTAAAATTATGAAATTATCAAAAAACGTGCAAATATACGCATTTTCGTTATTATAAAAAAGTAGTTGTATGAATACTCTTTTTTTTATTGCCCAAAGGCTTAAAAGTTTAGGCTTTTGAAAAAATGCATGAACTGACTTTGGGGACAATATCAGTCGGTCTTCAGACCGAAGTAAAAACCCTCTCTGAACAAAATAAAATTAGATTGTGTTTATTTGAAAAATAAACATGCTATGGGACTCAAAATACTTAATCAAAATGAACCCCATTTTCTTACTATGACTATAGTAGGATGGGCGGATATACTTTCTAGAAAAATATATAAAGATGTTCTCATAGATAGCATGAAATATTGTGTAAAAGAAAAAGGTTTAATTATATATAGTTATGTCATCATGACAAATCACATTCACTGTATTTGGCAAGCAAAAGAAGGTAATTTATCAGATATTATAAGAGATTTTTAAAAGTTTACTTCATCACAAATTGTAAAAATATCAAACACAAATAGTGAAAGTAGGTCAGACTGGTTAAAATTAGTTTTCGAATATCATGCAAGATTTAATAATAACAATAGTAAACATCAAGTTTGGAATCAGTACAGCCATCCTGTTGAACTATATTCTCCAAAGTTTTTCAGACAGAAACTTGATTATATTCATTTAAATCCAGTGCGGTCAGGGTGGGTTAATGAACCAGAACACTATATTTATTCCAGCGCTTCAAATTACACACAGGGTCAAGGCATTTTAGACATTACTATTTTAGATTTACCATTGTCAGATATTGGTTATATAGGATAAATCTGTTGCCCAAAGTCTTAAAAGTTTAGGCTTTTGAAAAAATGCATGAACTGACTTTGGGGACAGTATCAGTCGGTCTTCAGACCGAAGTAAAAACAATATATCGGTCTAAGACCGATTGATACATCCTTGAAGTCCATTTTACTTTCGTGCCTCAAGTAAAACAAGACTTCAAGTAACCATCCCAGTTGCCCAAAGTCTTAAAAGTTTAGGCTTTTGAAAAAAGCATGAACTGACTTTGGGGATAGTATCAGTCGGTCTTCGGACCGAAGTAAAAACAATATATCGGTCTAAGACCGATTGATACATCCTTGAAGTCTTGTTTTACTTTCGTGCCTCAAGTAAAACAAGACTTCAAGCAACTGTCTCTGTTGCCCAAAGTCTTAAAAGTTTAAGCTTTTGAAAAAAGCATGAACTGACTTTGGGGACAGTATCAGTCGGTCTTCAGACCCATGTAATAACAACGGTATAAGAACATCTGATAATTCGGGATGTACTCCATTTCACTTTCGTACCTCAAGTAAAACAAGACTTCAAACAAAAGAAAGGAAAATGGATAAACAATGTTTTTTGCTGTAGGTACTATATATCACACAAATAATGAATATCTTTGCCCCCGAAAACAATCAAAATGCAAAAACAGATTTTAAATATTAATGGATTTGAAATTACTATTGTTGAGCTACTATTTGCCTTATTCATTATTATTTTAGCTTCCATTTTTTACTACAAACTCAAAGACATATTTAAAAAGCTCAACACTACACATCTGAGTATCCAAAAAGAAAGCGATTTTAAAAAAAGACTTCTTATTGTATTATTTATGCTTTGTGTGCTCATAATACACCGTATTTTAAATTTTGATATTAGATTATTTTATATCGGTAGTTTTGATGTTTCATTTAGTCAAGTCATAGAATTCTTTACTTTAATAAGTTTTGCGGTATTATTTGATTGGATTATTAGGCATATTATCATTGAAAATAGGTACAACAGTAGAGAGGTCCCGCTTAGAAGACACTATGACGAAGATAAAAAAGACTCTAAAAAAGGAACCTATTTAGTTAGATATATTATCATACTTTACTTAGCTAGAATTGTAATTCATAGGTTTGACATTGATATTATATTTTTTCAAAAAACGATTAAAGGAGAGTTATTTACTGTCCAATTATCTGATTTATTGGTGGCAGTGCTCACACTTCTTGTAGCGCGCTTTTTGGTATGGTTCATCATCCAAGTATCCTTGTACAGAATGTACCGCAACAATAAGATGGATAGTGGTACCCAATTTGCCATCAATCAGATAGTAAAATACGTGATTTATGTCATAGCATTTATAGTCGCTTTAGATAGATTAGTATCTGATATGAGTCTTATATATGGTGGTGCAGCTGCATTATTGGTGGGTATAGGTCTTGGTTTACAACAGATATTTAATGACTTTTTTTCAGGGATAATTTTGCTATTTGAACGGACTGTAATGGTCGGAGATATAGTAGAAATAGATGGACACATCAGCCGTGTGACAAAAATAGGCCTGAGGGCGTCACGAGTGGAAACAAGAGACAATACCTCTCAGGTGGTCCCTAATAGTAAATTGGTCAATTCGACAGTACTCAATATGACGCACAACGATAACAATGTCAGATTTGAGATAAAAATTGTTTTACCCTACAACACAGATACTGAAAGAGTCAATGAAATACTTTTGGAATGTGCCTATAAAAACAGCGATGTACTAAAAAATCCAGAACCCTATGTGTGGCTTCTTGATTTTGATGAACGTGGGCTCCAGATGGCCCTTTACTTTTATAGTAGTGAAATTATGACTGCCGAAAATATAAAAAGCCAACTTAGGTTTTCCATCAATCAAGCTCTTATCCAACATGGTATAAAAGTGCCGTTCCCGCAGCGAGACATTCATCTTTTTAATAAAGATGTACAATAGTGAAGTATATTTTTATATTCTTCTTAATCCTATTTTTATCTATAGCTATATTGGATAAAATACTAAAAAAGTTTAAACCAAACTATAAAGCCAATACTTTTAAATTAAAAAAATATCTTCTTCTAGGTGGGGCTATGTTTGCGACCATTGCAGTGATAAGCTTCTTAATCGGGTATCTTTACGATGACGCATCCTATTTCTCTATGGGTATATTTCCATTAGTATTAAGTATGATGATGATGTACCATAGGCAAAAAATATAAATACTGATGTATTTCTGATAATGATGTAAGAAAAAAAACCACACCTTAAACCACTATTTTTAGTCATAAATATTGAAAATGTATAAAAATAGAGCATTTTAGCTTAAATTATTATACAATATAACAATATAATTCTTACATTTGCAACAGTTATAATCGTTGCCTCTAGCATCTTGCCCCATTTTCAAGATGCAATTAACATATCATTGTACATTTTTTATTTTTTAACTTTTCAAAATCAAAACACAATGAATGTAAAAAATCTTATTGCAGGTGCGCTCGGTGGCGGTTTAGTTTACTGGCTTTTAGGCGCAGTATTTTATGGAATGTTATTTACTAACATTTACCCAGATAATGGGAATCAAAACATGGTCTTTATTTTTTTGGGATGCCTTGTCTTTGCCTTATTGATGACATACATCTTTATACAATGGGCCAACATTACTATCCCTATGACAGGAGCTAAAGCAGGGGCTATCTTAGGACTTCTGTATGGTTTGTCGATGAACTTTTTTATGTATGCCAGTCAAGTGCCCAACTACAGCAATATGCTATTAGATACAGTAATTACGGCTGTGTCAGGAGCAGTGACCGGTGCTGTAATTGCTTTTATTTTAGGAAAACTCAAGTAATCTATCGTACAAAAACAAAATGTGTGTTTTCTTCATTTGTAGATTCTAAATAATAGTTTTCAGCTGTAAATGCTGATATGTGTTCAGGTTCATTAATTTTGTTTTTGACCAAAAATGAGGCCATCAGACCCCGCGCTTTTTTAGCAAAAACTGAAGCAAATGTTCTTTTCCCGTTTTTGAGTTCATAAAACTCAATATTGATTATAGTTACAGAAATAGATTTAGGATTTATCGATTTGAAATATTCATTTGATGCTAAATTGATAAGATATTGATGTCCATTTTCATCAATATCTTGTTGAATTAAGGAAGTAATTTTGTCACCCCAAAACTGGTACAAGTTACTTCCTTTTTCTGTTTTCAAACTACTCCCCATCTCTAATCTATAAGGAATTATCCCATCCAGTGGCCTCAATACACCATAAAGCCCTGACAAGATGCGTAAATTATTTTGAGCAAACTCTAAATCCTTTAAATCCATAGTCTCGGCGTCCAAACCTGCGTAAACATCTCCTTTAAAAGCGTGAATAGCTGTAGTTGTATTTTTGCCACTCAATGTTGTATCAAAATTTTGATACAATTGATATGTTGCTGTTGCTAATTTATCGCTCAATTTCATTAAAGTTTTGATATCCTCAAGAGAAAGCTCCCTTAAGCCTGATATCAGAGATAACATTTCTTTATGGCATCTTACATCAGTATAAAACGGTACATTATTCTGGACAGTTTGCATAGTTTTGGAAGGAGATAATAATATCAGCATATCGAATATTTTAGAAAACTTGCTTGAACTAAATAAAAAAGCTCTTTTACGCATGAAAAACGTAAAAGAGCTTATGATATTATTTTTGACTTTATTATCCTTTTATCAAAGACGGTGCTGCATTAGGAACAGATTTTTCTTCTGGTTTAGGTAAAATATCACCTATCACTTGAAGTCTGTACTCTCCTATTTCGTCATTTGTTTTTACAGTCACAGTTTTGCTGATACGACCTACTCTTTTGGTATCATATCTTACTTCCATTTCAGAACTTTCTCCTGGAGCTATTGGCTCACGCTTAAAAGTAGGTACAGTACATCCACAAGATGCTCTTGCACTTTCGATGACTAAAGGCTCAGTACCTACATTGGTAAATCTTACCTTTCTAATAGGATCACTATCATACTCAATAGTACCAAAATCTACATCTAATGACTCAAATTCAATTTTAGCCTTACTTTTCTGGATAACGAACTCAGGAGTGGATACTTCTTTCTTAACTTCTTCAGCTACATTATTACCTTTGTTTTGTGCGTTTAATGAAAAGCTCACTACAACTAATAAAAAGAATAAAACGTCTTTCATGATATTTTTAAATTATTGATTTTAAAATTTTCGCAAATATAGTCATAAAATGTAAAAGAGGTCCAAAATGTTACAAATTCCCTGTTAAAATAGTGTTAAAATGGCTTTGAGGTCTAAAATTTATGTCACGTAGATAAAAACTTCAAAAATTATTCCAACTTAATAAGACAAAAAATTATTCTTTCAAAAACTCCAAAATACTTTTTGCGTTTTTTTCCCCAACTATTTTTTTTATATCTTCCAATTGGGCTTCTTTAATCCGCTGTATAGAGCCAAAAGATTTGAGGAGTTTTTCAGATGTCAACTTACCTATGCCAGGTATTTGTGTAAGTTGTGTGCCCAAAAAGTTTTTAGACCTCTGATTGCGATGAAAAGATATGGCAAAACGGTGAGATTCGTTACGAGCATGTTGTATCAATTTGAGAGATTCTGATTTTTTATTGATATACAAAGGAATAGGGTCATTGGGGAAAAATATTTCTTCTAGTTTTTTAGCTATACCTATGACGGTCACCTTATCCAAAATATTGAGTGCTTCTAAGCTCTTTACAGCCGAACTTAGCTGCCCTTTGCCACCATCTATAATTATCAGTTGAGGGAGCGACTTGCCCTCATCTATTAGTCTTTTATACCTGCGATATACCACCTCCTCCATGGACGCAAAATCATCAGGACCCACCACAGTTTTTACATTAAAATGTCGATATTCCTTATTAGCAGGTTTGGCATTCTTGAACACGACACAGCTTGATACTGGATTTGTACCTTGTAGATTGGAATTATCAAAACACTCGATATGAAACGGTATTTCGTCCATTTGTAGATCGTTTTTAAGCGTTGTCAAAATGCGTTCGGTGGAGGACATTTTTTTCTGGTGAGTGACTTCATCACGTTTCTTTTGTCTGATAAAAAAATCAATATTGGTATCAGCCAGCTCAAGAAGTTTTTTCTTATCACCAATTTTGGGAATGGTGACAATAATAGAGGTGTCAGGTAGTAATACATCAAAAGGAACAATGACTTCTGGGGCATGACTTTCAAATCGTTCACGTATATGTGGAATAGCATAAGACAATAAGTCCAGTGGGTCTTCATCCAAATTCATTTTCAACTCAGCTATGTCGGTATTGACCAAGGTACCATTGACCACTTTTAGATAATTGACATAAGCCATAGGTGCATCTATTTTTAAAGCGAAAACATCTACATCATTGATGGTAGTACTCACCACGGTAGAAGTCGCTTGATAATCTTCAAAGGCAATAAGTTTATCCTTATATATCTGAGCTTGTTCGAATTCCAAATTTTCTGCACTTTCGTGCATTTTATCCGTGATGTACCGTTTAACAGAACCTAAATTGCCTTTCAGTATATTTTTTATTTGACTTATTTTATCATTGTATTCATCTTCGGATTCATATCCTTCGCAGGGGCCTTGACAGTTTTTGATGTGATACTCCAGACAGACTTTAAACTTTCCTTTTTCAATATTTTCTTTAGTTAATACTAAAGAGCATGTTCTCAATTGAAATAACTTTTTGATGATATCCAGTAGAATTTTTGCACGAAATTTTGAGGTATAAGGACCAAAATATATAGATCCGTCTTTGATAAGGCGGCGTGTAAAAAATATTCTAGGAAACGGTTCTTTTTTGATACAAATATACGTGTAAGATTTACCATCTTTGAGCATAACATTGTACTTTGGTTGAAATTTTTTAATGAGGGAATTTTCCAAAAGTAAGGCATCATGTTCAGACTCGACCACCGTAAATTCAATGTGAGACGCATTTCTAGTCAGAAGAACAGTTTTATACTGAGTGTGTTTTTTGTCACCAAAGTAAGAGGACAACCGGTTTTTTAAGTTTTTAGCTTTTCCTACATAAAGGATAGTACCATCTGCATCCAAAAATTTATAAACTCCTGGATTTGACGGTATATTAGGTAATAGTGACTTAAAATCTTCCGTTTTCACATTATTAACTTCTGATAAATCACAACTGTAAAACAAATTTTATGTTCAATGATATCTTATTATAAATTTTTAATGATATTTTTATCTAAAATCTCATTAAATTTCATAACTTTGCCGTACAATCACCTTTTACATGTTAAGATTTTTTTTAATATCAAAAAATAGACTATATATTTTCCTCCTTGTATTAGTTTTTTGGACACATTCTTCATTCAATAATTCTATTATTTCAAAGAATGATTTTTCAAAGGTAAACAAATTAAGTGAGGAAGACGAGATATGGATGGGTATGTTGGACAATTTTGTCAATACGCGTTTAAATAATTATAATTGTCCGGGTTTGGCTATGGCTGTAGTGAGGGGCGATGAGGTTTATTTTCAAAAGACATACGGCTATAAAAATATCAAAACAAAAGAACCCATTGATAACTGTACAGTATTCAGAATAGGTTCGGTTTCTAAGGGCTTTGCTGGAGTTTTAACAAGCATTTTGGCCGAAAAAGGTTTACTTGATTTAGATCACCCGATCTCGCTATATGTTCCTGAGATTACATTAAGAAGCTCAAATGAGGATAAACCGATCACAATTAGAAATATACTTTCTCATACTTCAGGATATAATGTACATACTTATTCCGACCTTATCGATAATAACTATAAGAGAGAAGATATTTATAAAAAATTAACTCAATTAAGACCCTATCATAAAACAGGGCAAGACTTCGCATATCAGAATGCTATATTTGGGATCATAGAAGCCGTTATAGAAAAAGCTACAAAAATGACCTATCCAGAAGCATTACAAACTTATATATTCAATCCATTGGATATGAATGAAACATCCGCCTCGTATGATGACTTAGTCAAAACTAGAAATTATTGTACAGGACACAAACCTTTGGGTAATAAAAACAAATTAAATACTGTTCCATTAGGCAAACACTATTATAATATGGTATCAGCGGGTGGTATCAATGCGCCCATTGAAGATATGACATTATGGCTCAAAGCCTGTATGGGTCACAATAAGGATGTACTCTCAGATGTGGCACGCCGAAATGCTTTTACACCCAATATCAAAACAACACATGATAGAAAATACTTTAACAAGTGGCCCACCTTAATAAATTCATATTACAGTCTAGGGTGGCGAAACATAGAGACAGAAGGCAACTATCTGATCCACCATGGTGGGATGGTCAATGGATTTCGCACTGAAATAGCTTTCGATGCGCAAAAACAAATTGGTGTTGTCTTTATGTTTAATTCAACTTGTCAACTAGCCAATGAGATAGTTCATGACTTCTACCTATTGTGGAATGAATACTTTGAGAACAAAAGTACAAGAAATATATCTGGAATCTAAAGTTTATTATTATTCCAAATCAAAATCCTTCATTTCTACAGGCTGTATATCATAGTCTACAGTGGAGCGCTCGCCCTTTCCGTTTTGTTTCTCTAGTGACCAAGCGTCCGTAGCAGTGGTTTGCAACCATATACTAGCCGACTTTCTAAATACTTGAACATTAAGTCCAAAATTTTGACGCATCATCTGTTCGAAATCGGCCACACTCATTTGCGAGTCTATTTCAAATATGGTTTCATTAATATCTGGGTTGAGATCTTTAATTAGCGTATCATGAGATACTTGATCTTCTATTTTGGAGCCTTCACTATCTTCATGAGCAGATTTATAAAATTCTAATCTCAAAAAAGGAAATACTTGATTGAATTGATTAAATACGTCTTTTACCTTGGTTTCTGATGATATTTTCATTTGTCTTGATTTTTTAAATTTATTAATATTTCACTCATCCCTTTTCTATCACAGGTATCTCTGAATAAGCCAACAACATTAAATCATACGTAGTGATGATACCTACAATTTTTTGATTTTCGTCAATTACAGGTAAGGCGCGAAAATAATTCTCTTTAAAGATTTGTACACATTTGCGCACATTGTCATCGGGTGTGACTTTCATCACTCGGGTTTCCATAATATCTTTGGCCAAATTACTAGTCAAAAGAAAAGTGTTTTTGCGCAGGCTCGCTGGAAGATTGACCTTAGTGCCCCAATCCAATAAGAGCAACATATCACTTTTGGATATAATACCTTCAAATTTCCCATCTGCATCCACCACAGGGACATGATGTATATTTTCACGCTCGAAAATCTGATTGACCTCCTTGAGAATTGTATCTATCTTTACTGAAATAGGGTTGGCGGTCATCACCTCGCCTACAGAGAGAGAGAGTAAATCTTGAGTGTTCATAATTATTATTTGTATTAACTTTAAAACACATCAAAGGTAGTTCAATTTTACTCAAAGTCATGTGACGTAGGTCATAGTAAGAAGTGATTTTAAATCATAATGAAAGATTTTATCTACGCTACGCGATATTCTTTTTTCCGATTGATGATGATTTCTAATTCAAAAAATACTTCCTCAGCGATCACATATCAAGCGACATCCATCTAGGGTCAATAACTTATCTACCACATCAAAGACATCCTCTAATGGATGTAAAATCGCTGACAAACCACCTGTAGCAATAACTTTGTAATGTGAGCCAAACTCTATTTTCAGTCCATTGATCATGCCTCTCACCATGCCGACATATCCATACAAAACACCCGACTGAATGGCACTGACTGTATCATGTCCAATATATGACGGCGGCAATTCAAGTGGAACTTCTGGCAATTGAGCAGTATTAATAAAAAGGGATTTGATGGCAGTCTTGAGTCCTGGAGCAATACTTACACCTTGGATACCCTCTGATGAATTGGCTACAGTAAATGTCAAAGCCGTTCCGAAATCTACTATTATACAATGGGAATGAAAATTATGAATAGCTGCGT
>DAIPYV010000115.1:0-10886 GCA_036782555.1 Saprospiraceae bacterium | reverse complement strand
CTGACTGACGTTTAATCGGCAGGCAGGGATTTTCTAATGCATAATGCGGGTTAAATAATCACATTACTTTTATTAATAGGGTATTCTCCAAAAAATAATTAAACAATACGACCTGCTATAGTTCTTAATGCTTGACTTATAAGATTAAAGCTTTATCACCTTAAATGTATTAGTCTTATCCTTAAACTGGATCACAACAAAATAAACACCATTAGAATGTTCGGACATATCCAAATGATATGAGTTGTCATTGATATGCGCTCCATAAACAAACCGTCCCAACGGATCGTAAACCGATATATTTTGGATAGTCTGTGTACTACTTTCTATCACAAGAATTTCTGAAAAAGGATTGGGATAAACTCTGGCGGGAAGTATTTTTTCTTCTTGTTCAGTAATATTGGATATTTTTTCAATAATAAATGAGTCTACTTTTTCACAATTTAATGCGTCTGTGACAGTTACTGAATATTGTCCTGGTTGCTCAATTTCTATACAATTTTGATTAATGGTTCCACTGCTCCATACGATTGAG
This sequence comes from Saprospiraceae bacterium, assembly GCA_036782555.1. Lineage (GTDB taxonomy): Bacteria > Bacteroidota > Bacteroidia > Chitinophagales > Saprospiraceae > OLB9. The sequence goes on along the minus strand of DAIPYV010000115.1, from coordinate 10,351 downwards.
TAGGGTGGTTGTCCTTGGGTAGGAAATATACAGATGGAACCCTTCGTATCGTTTAATATATCAATAGTTTGAGCGTTTAAATGAATGTTGGATATAGAAAAAAGATGGATACCATTGATGATTTCCATACATCCAAGGGCATCAGTGATGATACCTTGGTAAATTCCAGAAGGTAAATGAGTGATGCTATCCCCTTCTAATAGACCATTGTTCCATATGACATTGTATGGAAGTTGGCCTCCATTTACCTTAAGTTTAACGGTTCCTTCACTGTCATTTTGACAAATATTGGGTGTTAATTCTAAAATTTGATAGGAAATACGTTTACCCTCTGTAAGGGTAACAGTATTCGAGATGCCTACACAGCCTAAGCCATCAGTAATAGTCAATTGATACTGACCTTTAGGTAAATTGATGAGAGAGTCCCCTCGTGATTCACTAAAATATTGATGACCTGCACTCCAATTATAGTCAAAAGGTGGAGATCCAGTTGTGATATCATTAGTTATAATTCCTTTTTTATCATTGTAACATAAGTTGTCTGAAACTAACGTTAATTGAACTTCAACGGGTATATTTTCTGAAGGAACAAAAATATTTGGAATACTTTCTTTACATCCTAATTTATCAAAAACTGTAAGACTGTAATTGCCTGAAATAAGTGAGTCTAAAGTAGATGCATTGTTATTAAAATTAAGCCAAGCAAAATTAAATCCATCATTTCCTCCTATGGCTGTGACTTGGATGCTACCCGTTCTGCCGGAAATACAACTTGAAGGCGTAATACTATCAATGGTTATAGATATTTTTTCAGGGTTTTTGATAAATACTGTATCTAATACGGCATTGCAACCATTTCTATCAGTAACCGTCAATACATATTCTCCTGCACCGAGACCGAAGATATCATCTGTAAAAACAGAATGTCTATTCCAAAAATATGTGTACGGGGGCTGACCTCCTGAAGCATGTGTTTTAATGAGTCCATTTCGTTCACCAAAGCATCTGGGATTTACTGCATCTACTAGTTGGATTTCCATAGGACTTGGTTCTCGAAATATAGTTGTAAATATATTTTGACAACCATCAGAATCAGATATACTACATGTATAAGTACCAGCTCCTAAAGACTGGATCATAGCCGAGGTGTCTCCTGTATTCCAAAGATATGAATAAGGTGGTTGGCCTCCAGACGTTATGAGCTCAATTAGTCCATTTTTTTGTCCTGCACAAAAAGGATCTCTTTTAGAAGATATTGCTACTTGTATCTTAGGAGTAGAATTAAGATTAATACCCTCCACAATAGTGAAGCATCCCGAGTCATCAGTCACGGTCACTGAATACGATCCCGATTTCAATCCCGAATTGGTTTTGTCAGTCGACCCGTTGGACCAAGTATAAGAATATGGTGCGGTACCAACACTATGACTCACCGTCAATATCCCATCTGCAAATCCATCACAAGTAGGATCCACTATTTCTGTAATAGATGCTACCAATATATTTTGAGGATTTAATACAATAAAAGGTGTTTTGAATATACACCCTAAATTGTCAATTATTTGTGCATAATATACACCCTCTGAAATACCACTTATTTTTTCACCTATGCTACCATTATTCCATACAGAAATGTAGGGCCCCTCTCCACCAGATATATTTAAGTTTATTTGACCATCCTTGGATCCATTGCACAAGGGTTGTATCAGATCTGGCTCAATATTTAAGGGGTTTTCTTGAGGTTGGTCATCTTCCATCCCGTTGCAATTTTCATCTATGCCATTACATAAAACTTCTTCAGCGCCTGGGTATATATTGGGATTGTCGTCATCACAGTCACCAGATATGCGGCTGTAACCATCAGGGGGGAAGTTTTGACAGATGCGTAATATATCTGACTCTATGCCATATCCATCCCCATCATGGTCTTTATAATAAGTATACAGAACGTCAGTCTGTAAAGATTTATAAAATTCTATTTGATCTAAGGCAATCTGTCCTAAAATACCTGAACCAGATATCCCCACAAATCTAAATATAGCTGACATTTCATCATAATCCTTAAGTGATATTGTATTTCTATACCATTGGTCACCTTGATTGCCTTCATGTCGAGTTAATTGTACCCATGAGGCGCCATTGTCAATAGATATTTCTAAAGTTAAAGACTGAACGTCAAAACCATACATATGATAGTAGTAGGACATATCACAACCTGATGGATTACTTTTTACATCCATACACACAGACTGTAAAGTGACTTCATTTTTTGCGCCACAAACGGTCGGGTTGCTGCCGATATAAACATATCGACCTTTGGAGTTAATATCTCCTAATGGACCAGTCAGTGCTGTTCCAGTGCTATTTTGATTTACTAACCAATTCTGTGGTCCATCATCACTTATGTTGAACCATATTCCTTCTAAAAGATCACATGTGCCGCCACAATCATTGGGACATATTGGTAAGCTATCAAAGTCTTCTGCAACTGATATGGATTCACAAGTTGTCTGACCTTCAATCAGACAACTTTGAACCGATTCTTCGTTGGGTAGGCAAAGTCCATTGATAGAAAAAGTATAAGTTGAGTTGGGTTTTAGATTGTTGAATAAATAACCCCTCTGATTACATGAAACGAAAATAGTGTCCAAACCTATATTATTTTCATAAATGACAAGTTTGGCTGTATGGCACAAAACATCGCGCTCCCAGCTCACGGCTATTGAATTGACATTTGATTCTTCTATAGTGAAATTTTTTGGTACTGTACATAAATCATTGGTAAACTCTATGTGGAAATATTTTAAAAAGCCCACATCTTTTAAAGCTCTATCAAAAATAATGAGCCTCCAATCACCTTTGGTTAAAGTGTCTAATTTTAAATTATTGATATTGGTATCCGGCTTATAGTTACCAATGAAAGGAGGCCTTTCATTCCTTAATATCGAACAAGCTTCTTGAGAAAACTGAGTGACAGATGTACAAAATGCATCGTTTGGGTTACCAAAATGGTGGGCTCCAGTACCATTGTGATTTGACAATGTAATTCTTTGTCGCTGGGGTGTTTCTAATACTATGTTCAAGTCAGCTGGCCAAGTATGGTCTATGATGAGTTGTATGTTTTTGATAAAAACGTCTTTACCCAATATCCCCGACTGAGGAACATTTAACGATAATATTTCTGTTCCATCGTCTTTGAGGGGTATATTTATGCCACAAGCTGTAGGCACCTCTAATCTGGTGGTGAAGGGAATAGCGGTGTTCCACCCACTTCTTTGCCCATTGTTGCAAACTGTTCTAATGGATAAATCATAAGCTGTGGATGGTGTTAAATCATTAATAGTAATTTGTCTTGAAGAAATGTTAGTATGGGTGGGAATACCTGTTCTTATTCCATTTCTTGGTGTTATTTCTATTTCCCAGCCCGTAGGATTGGGATTAGAATCAGTCCATCTCACAGTTATGGAATTTGTACTGACATTCGAAAAGCTAATACCAAATGGTAGATTACAGTTTTGAGCATTGGCCAAAATGGAAAAGAGTACTGTAAAAAGTGATAATATGTAAGTTTTATACGGTCTCAACCTAATTAGTTATTACGGAGATATTAACAAATAAACTTTATATATTGTTTTACAAGACCAAGCTAATTCGATGTACGCCTGGGTTATAATTTTTTGATATAAGGTATTTAACATTGTCATAATGCGATGGATTGTCCACGAAATCCACTGTATTGAGATCAATGATTAGGATAGGAAATGAAAGTATATTTCTAAAATATTCAAAATAAGAGTTTTGAATTTGTGTGAGATATTCAGGTGTGATGTGTTTTTCATAATCTCGCCCTCTTTTTCGAATATTTTCCATTAATATATCTACATTTCTATGGAAATAGACCAAAATGTCAGGTTTGGGCAAGGGCTGATTTAAAACATTAAACATTTTCTGGAAAAGTCTAAATTTTTCCGGAGGGAGATTTTTACTGGCAAAAAGTAATGTCTTAGTAAAAGTATAGTCTGCTATGGTAAAATCTCTAAACAAATCCTGATTGAGCAAACTTCTCTCTAATTGCTCATGCCTTTCTGTCATAAAAAATAGTTCTACTGTAAACGCAAATCTTGCCGGCTCCTTGTAGAATAAAGGCAAAAATGGATTGTCAGCAAATTCTTCTAATATCAATTTACAATTGTATTCCCCTTTGAGCATATTGCAAAAAGTGGTCTTGCCCGCGCCAATATTGCCCTCAATACAAATATACTGGTATGGAAATGGATTTTTAATAGTGTCCTTTATTTTTTTTGTTACAAAAGTGATTCTTCATTTTCGTCATCGTACATATATACTTCACAAGTATCTGTACATTTTTCATAAATTTCGTCTATGGTTATCTTATGTACAGGATCTGTCATATCTCCCGCTATCTCAATTAATGGTATGAGAACGAAATTACGGTTAGATATCTGAGGATGTGGTATTTGTAATTTTTCTGTATTGACTACCTTATCATCGCAATATAAAATATCAATATCTATAACCCGTGGACCCCAATGTTCAGTTTCTGTTCTACCGACTTGTTGCTCTATATCTTTTATTTTATTTAATACTATCTCTGGAGATAAATCAGATGTGACTTGTATAACCATATTAATAAAATCTTCTTGATTTTCTAATCCCCAAGGCTCTGTTCTATATTTGGAGGATTTTAAATTTATATGACCGATATGTTTTTCAACATGAGCTTGAGCATCTTCGATATGCTGGATTTTATTTCCAATATTGCTTCCTAAAAGTAGGTAGTAACTGAGCATGGTATAATTTTAAACGCAAAGATATATAAAAAAATATCATACATCTACAAAGATACAGAAATATTTACCATAATTTGGATACATAGATAATTTAAATAGGTGAATGTAGGTAGTACAGATATAGCTGAATGTTTTTTTCGAAGCTTTTTTATTGTGTAGGTTTTTGATTTAAAGTATAAAGAAAAGCCCTACGGACGGATCATAGGGCTTTTTAATTTTCCATAATTTTTATTGTAAGTGATTATTTAATATTTCAGTCCACTTGTCGGCCAATTGTAATTCTCCATTCGACTGTATATTTGTTTCTTCATCAAACAGTTCAAAATTATTGTCGGCCAAATTCTTGTTTTTCGGTTTGAAGCTTAATTCTATGCGCGTTACTTTGTTAAGATTTCCATTTATGCTTTTAGCTTGTCTCGTTGTCTTAACGGATTGACATGATTGAACTTCTGATAGATTGACAATTTGTGATATTAACTCACCTTTTTTCTGTTTTAAAAAGAAAACGAATTTTTTATTGTCATCAGCTGCAATAACGAAGTCGCCACAAAATTCTCTTTGACCAATTTTGCAATTTGAGTTTTGTGCCATTTCTTTTAGAATTTGTAAAAGTTTATTTTCTTTGTTTATTCTGCTGTAATATATTAATACAAAGGGTAGTATACATAAAGATATTGAAATAAAGCCAATAATAATTGACCCCCAATCCATTTCCATGATTTATTATTTTTTAAGATTTTTAAAATATTATACTTAACTTTGCAATGTTACAAAGCCGTAAAAGATTAATTCAATTGCCAATTTTGACAATTTTTAATAAATTAAGATTTCTTTTACCAGAAGTAATGGAAAGGAAAAATGATGTCAGTTTTTCGGTGTCGAACTAGAAGTGATCTACAAAATTGACTATATTGATTGAATTCGGTTTCTAATAATCTCTCTATTACAACTGTTACAGACCTAAATCCATCATAAGTTCTTTTAAAGCTTGGGATGGATTGAATATGGGGATTAGTTACATTGGTAGTAGGATGTGAAGTATTGAAAAAATTGCTTTTTGAAAAATATGTATAAAATTTCTTTTCAGAATTATCAATATAACAATGAGTATCGGATTGAGTAACGGAAATAGCAATAGCACTTATCGAAAAACAATAAGTACCAATCATAACTATAATACCCAGTATTTGAATTATATTTTTCAAGCCCAAAAATATAATCTATATTTTTTTGATTCCGCTGATTAATAAAAATAACTTTTCACTTTTTTTATATTTACTTACCCAATGCGGATGACCCGAAGATTATTTTTTAAAATCTCTAATAGTGAGGGCGCCTTTATGGAGGTCATATTCTATTTCTTAGTTTGCATTTATGACGGCTCATACGTCTTTTTTACTTTATTGTGTATTATATATTATGGTGCGAGCCGTGGTGACCTTTAATTATTGCTGATGATAACATCCTTACCCAATATAGATCCTAAAACTTTAGTGTGAAACTGATGGCCAATAAAAGGAGAATTTTTGGATATGGAGGAGATGGTTCCTTTGGTACAAACCCATGATTTTTTATCAAATATGCAAAGATCAGCTTTATGGCCCACTTCAATAGTAGGTATATCTGTTTTTAGCAACTCCCTAGGTGCCTGAGTTAGTTTTTCAATGATTTTATCTAAGGATATATTCGGAGTCAAATGGTCTATACAAGCTACCAAACAAGTTTCTAGACCGTTAGCACCATCCGAAGCGTAGGGAAACTCTAGCTTTTTTACTTCCTCCTCAAGGGGCACATGATTGGAAACAATAACATCAATGACGTCTGAAACCAATCCATCTAGGAGTCCTTGTCTGTCTTTTTCCGACCTTAGCACTGGTTTTACTTTGAGCAAGGTATCATAACCCTCCATATTTTTGTCCGTATATATGAGGTTGAGGTAGGGTACAGTGGCTTTTATTTCAATGTTTTTTTGTTTGGCATCTTGGATGGATTTTACAGATCGATGAGAAGACAAAGCATGCAATATGATTTGACGCCCCAAATACTCAGCCAACAAAATATCCCTATTGACCATGTGAAGTTCTGCTACATCTGGAATGCCTTTAAGTCCCATACCCGTAGAGACGATACCTTCATGCAGAATGCCACCTTGAACAAGGTGTTTATCTATGGGATGATGAATGATACACGTATCCAACATCTTTGTGTATTCCATTATTCGGGTTAAAAGACCTGTATCATTGAGTGTTTTTAATCCATCAGAAAACCCTAAAACTCCAGCTTTGGCCAAATCTATGTAATCTACCATTTGGCTGCCCTGCATATTTTGACTTAAGACCCCAATAGGTAAAATTTGTAATTCTGGGGCAGAAGATGAATTTTTGAGCCACTCCACATCAGAGGCATTTTGTAGTGGTTTTTCGCTATTTGAAAACACCGCACAGGCTGTATATCCTCCGCGTCTTGCAGCTGTTTTTAGACTTTGCAGTGTTTCTCTATGCTCCAGACCTGGCTCACCGAGATGTGTGCCTATATCACACAGACCTATACTACAGTACAATTCATTTCCTTCTATTATTTGGCTTCCTTCTGTTGAGATATCCTTGTCTATTTTAACACATTGCCCGTTTTCAATAAGAATATCTACTTTTTGACCGTGGTGCGAAGAGTTTTTATCAATGATAATTGCATTTTTAATAAGGACTTTCATAAATCAAATATTTATAATAAACGGACTAATAAAGTTTCTAAAGCCAAGAAAACCAGTGTAAAAATAACAAACCACTTCCAGAGGGTGACCCCTTTATCTTTTTGAGTTACTGTCGTGGACAAATCAGCTTGTTGACTAGCACCAATGACATTTATATTTGAAATATTTTTTGTATTCTCTTCCAAATCATTTTCTGTGTAAATTGTTCTATTTGATTCTTTTCTGTCATAATTCATAGCTGCTACAGCTACTAAAGTTTCGTCCAATAATATATCATAAAATCCTGAAGTTTTAATCTGCCCACTTAAGTCTAACGCCAATTGATTACCTTTGGGGAATTGTCCGGGTATAAATGAGATATTTCCATTTGTGACATTATAGGTGTAATCTCCTTTATCTCTTAAGTTTTTAACCATTACGATTTCGTTTTGACCTATCGTGTAAGCTACAGGAGATAATTGACCTGAAGATATAGCTATTTTGTAGAGCATAGGCACAAAAACTTCTGAATTGAAGACTAAATCACTATACTCTGCAGAAAGTGGCGCTGTACAAATAAATAACTGCCCGTTTCCTATATTATATTTACTTAAAAAACTCCCGCCATCTCTATATAAAGCTAGCCGTTCTTCAGCTACTTGTGCCCCAGCTATGATATTAATGGAGTGTTTCACTGTCGGCAACTTGAGGTTTTTGGATGTATTGAGGTAAACATCAGAAAATACAAATTCATCTGTATTAAGCCTAATCACGGATCTCTCGCGGTTGGGGTTAACCTCCATTCTTAGGCCACCTTGAGTGGATAAGAAGCTATTGTAAGCAGATAATTCAGCGTCTTTTCCTGGGAAAACTAGGACTTTACCGCCATCACTGAGATAAGCGTTTAAAGCACTGGTCATACCAGAGGTGATAGATCGTAAGTCATTTAACACTATTAAATTGAATTTGCTAAATTGTCTATATTGTAGTTGACTTACATTTTGATTCGTTACATTAAAATAAGATACTCCCGAAAAGAGCGCATTAATATATTTGTTGCTAGCACCTTCATTAATTACTAGAGCATGTATGGTGTCAGGTACATAGAAGCCAAAGTAATAGTCATCATCAAACTGAATGGGATAATCTGTCACATTGACTATACCTTTATTCCAGCCCGATGTAGTCACATTGATGAGGACTGTATCTTCTATAGAACTATTGGCTGGAATGTCTCGTATAGATATAGGTTTCTCTTGTCCATCTTTTTTGAGTGTGATACGGACTTGGTCTACCGCCTCCCCACTATTATTAGTGACTCTAACTAGGAGTTTATTGTTTTGATTAAAAAACGGCATGGGGCCTTCAAACCAAAGACTGTCTACGGAAATATTTTTATCTTGTTGGGTTTGAATGGGGATTAGGTTGTACTCAACAGTGGTATCTAAAACTATATTAAAATTTGTAATATTTTTTTGAAAATCCGAAATCAGATAAGATATCCTATTGGATGGGGCATCTGAGAGAAGTTGTTTCTGTTTATTGATAATCTGAACTATAGTCTGTACTTTGGGAGTGGTTTCTATCTCTTCAATGAATGATAGGGCATCTTCTTTGTTAACAAATCTTTGGTGGCGACCTTCGAAATCATGTGTAATGACCTGAAACTTATCATCCTCATCATAAGCGGATATAATCTCTTTCGCTTTGCTTTTGGCATAGTCTAAGAGCGGAATATCAGTTCGTTTGGCTGTCATAGAAAAGGAATTATCTATAAATACAGAGATGTGATTAATTCCTGATTTGATATCTCCTTTTTTTGGGATAAATGGTTGAGCAAATGCAAAAACCAGTGCGGACAAGGCTAAACATCTGCTTAATAGTATGAGTAAATTTTTGAGTTTGTTCCTATTTGAAGTTTCATCCTTTATTTCTTTAAGAAACCTTACATTAGTAAAGAATACCTTCTTGAATCTTCGAAAATAAAATAAATGAATAATAATAGGAATGGCCAAAGCCAAAAGAGCCCATAGAAATGATGGATATAAAAACTGCATACGTTTTATCTAATGTGGGTGCAAAATTATTATTCCTAAATGGAATAATCAAAAGTTTTAATACATTTTACATAATAATTAAGAAAACCTCCTGCATTCAACTTCAACTGCCAATCAACGGTATATCTTATTTATTTTATTTGACTCTAAATATTTAGAACTATGCCAACCAAGATTGCCATGGAATGCGACTCAACAATAGTAAAAGGCCAATTCCTAGATATATGGCCGCTTTTTTAGTGCCATGGAGTGTCTCCCTATTTCTTTTATAAAAACTATAGGCTAAAGTGATAAATATTATAGCAATGATATTAGTGAATGGATGCTCAACAGCCAATAATCTGTGAAATGAATTTTTCATCGTCTTTCCTGACAGATTATTAAAGCCCAATGGGGACACAAAGTAAAGAATTAGACCAAACAAAAGTTGGATATGTGCTACTATCATGGTGTAAAACATGACTTTGTAATGCTGAACTGTGAATGCTTTCTTGTTTAAAGTATAATATACCGCAAGTATAAATGCTACAGCAATGACTATGAGGGCTACCCAAGCAAAATAAGAATGCGCTGATTTCAAAAATGAATACATAAGTTTTGATTTTATTTAAGTTTTAACATGATTTATTTTAAAAAGTTTTTTTTGATGCAAGTAAAAGGTGGCATTGCGTTACTTTGTGTAGGTGAATGGAAATCTCGGCGACATAAACAATGTTATTTAGTATTTGATATGCATTATTTTACATATTAAAATATTATTATATGTATAAACTCAATAAATTAAAATCCCATTT
>DAIPYV010000114.1:0-10946 GCA_036782555.1 Saprospiraceae bacterium | reverse complement strand
ATAAATCAAACATTTACGAATGGCTTTTTGTTTTTTTGTCATGTGCTAAAAATTTTGTTAACAAATAATTATAAAAATTGACTAACCTTATATAATTTTACGGCCTAAAACAAAATAAAATATTTATGGAGTTATTTTATAAAGACAGTCATTTCCATATTTTTGGCACTACGGAACATATTGTTTCTATTTTGGTCTATTTTGCCATAGGATTTTTAATATTGTATCTTGGCAAAACTCAATGGAACGAAAAACAAAGAAAAAACTATATCGTCTGGCTATGTTTTGTGATATATGGCCTTCAATGGGCGAAAACAGGTATTAGATATTATTTAGGAAATTTTGACCACACCACCGATTTACCTATCCAATTATGTAACCTAATGCCTCTTATCTTAGGCATTGCCTTTTATTTTGAGAGCAAGGTACTTTTCGGAATTATCTTTTTTTGGATAATGAATGGGACATTACAATCCAATTTCACACCTAGCTTAATGGACTTTTTCCCACATTATGAAAGCATCAGATACTGGGCAACGCACGCCCTTATTCCTATAGCCGCAGTATATGGTTTAGTAGTATTATCCTACAAAGTAACCTATAAAGATGTCATTATTTCGTGGCTATCTCTCACCATAGGGGCTTATATTATGTATTGGGTCAATCTTGGTTTAGGAGCCAATTATTGGTTTGTAATGCAAAAACCTATTAGTCCCACCATGTACGATTTGCTTGGCCCGTGGCCGACATATATGTTCCAACTTTTTCCTTTGGCCTTATTTTTATTTAGTTTGACCTACGTTATGGTCAAAATTGTAGAAAAAGGTGTCAAGCTTATACATCTGAAAAGGTAAAAAAGGCAACTTTGATTATCTATTCTTATAGAGTGTCATGAAGATTCCATGCTTGATTTTCCATTTTTTGACGCATTTTATTTTTAAAATCGTCGGGGTCTTCTTGTCCACAGTTATAAACAATTCCAACTCTTTGAAAACCAGCGTTAAATGATGTATAGTGCTGATAGCCTTGCTTTTTGAGTTTATTGATTAACCTATTCGCATTATTTTGGTTCTTAAAAGATCCCAATACCAAAACACATTCTTTATAAGTCAGTGTACTTGGGTTTACTGAAGTGGATTTTTCATCTAACTGCTTCCGTTTATCAGAAGGCATAGATGTCTCATCAGCTTTATGATCTGAATCGTTGACAACCGTTTTTTTCTCATCTATTTGTGTTGATGCTGTATCCTCTTTCAGTGAATCTGAAACAACTATTGTATCACTTAAATTGACCTCAGTTTTACTTGTAGGCTCTATTTTAGTAGATATATTTTTATTAGAAATATCAAAAGATGACCACCAAGTAATAACAAATCCCAAAACAAAAAGACTAATCAGGATGGGCCAAAGATAAATTTTCCATTGAGCTATTGGCTCCTTTTCAAAATAAGGATTATTTAACCTAAAGAGATAGTCGTCGTTATGCTGTACCGAATTTACTTTTTTAGGTACTATCTTCACAGGTAGACTATCTAAGCCAGCGTATTTGTCAAAAATATAGTCGTCATCAGGTATAAAGGTATTATTGATGACTTTTCCAAGGCCGTACAAAGGAAAGACCTTTGAAGAATTTTGTGTCGATATCCAGTCTTGAACAAACCATAATTCTATTGTTTTGGCCATATCAGCATCACAACCGCTTTCTATCAATAGGGAAGAAAATAGATTTGTTGAATCTTCAATTCTGTCATAAGAAACATGGGTTTTAGGTGGCTGAATTGACTGTTTATCTAATGCCAATTGGCTAGAAATGGTATTCAAAGTCCAAGTCCCCACATTGGGCACTGTAACACTACCAAACTCCATGAGCATTTGGTAAAAATACCTTGAATATATTTTTTCTTGCATTGAATTGATTACAATCTTTCTTTATAATAGAAATAATTGTGCCAAAAATATAAATTTTATTAGAAACATTTAAAGATAATGTATTAAAGGTTAATAAAAAAGTGGAAATGTTAGTGATGACATCATTTTATGCAATGCAAGAGTCATTGGGAGGCAAAAAAAAATGGTTGCCCCCCAGCAACCATTTTAATTAATAACCCATGAACATTTAATTTTTTTGGTAAGTTTCTCAAGCTCACCATTTTTACTCAATCTCAAATGTAACCAAAACATTTTTTATCTTACAAAGCTATAAGCTTTAAATTCCGTAACAATTATCCAAAGAAACATTTTTCTTTATATTTATGGTACAAAGATATTATGTATTTATCCCATGGCAAAATACAAAATTAATGCATTATAACATATATATTTATATAAACTATTATGAATTAATATACAATCATTTATTGTATAAAAAATAGAATACAATTATGACAAACTTATAAACTATTGAAAATGACAATTTGGTGACAATTCAAAAGGATAATATAATGACCTTTGCGGCATGAAACTGGAAAGTATTTTTTTTCTGATTACATGTATAATATTTGTCAAGAGTCCCATCATTGGACAGGAATGGACTATTGATACTACCCTACTATCTGAGATAGAGGAAGTAGTCGTAACTGCAACAAGAAATGAAAGGGCGCTCTCTAACATTACAGTGCCTAACTTGATGGTACATCAGCGCGCCATTTTATTATCTGGAAATATTAGATTGAATGAAGTACTTCAAGAGCAGACGGGTCTATTCATGACCTCTGGTTCAGGTAGTGGTGCTGTCGGGGGTGGTGTTTTTGGTAATGGCATACAGATACAAGGCATGTCACCAGACTACACTCTTATCATGTTGGACGGTGAGCCACTGATAGGAAGACAAGGAGGTGTAATAGATTTAAGTCGATTTACAGTTGGTAATATCAAAAAACTAGAAATCATCAAAGGACCATCCTCCGCATTGTATGGTAGTGAAGCTATGGGAGGCGTCATTAATATTTTAACAGAACAAAAACGTACCAACAGTTTTAATGGCGGAGTACGTTATGGGCAATTCAATCTATTCGATACCTGGGCTAATGGCAGCATAGATTATAAAAAGTCTACATTTCACATTTTTGGCAATTACAATTCATCTGATGGGTATGACCTACAGCCCAACAGACCCGAAAGAACTCTGGATCCTTACAAAAATATGTCTTTCCAAGCAAAATGGACTTATAGAATCTCAGAAAAAACAAAATTAATTTGGAACAATAGGTATTTTTCAGGCATACAAACTTCTCAATTTGCCATCAATTCAGAAAAAATAAATGTAAGTGGAGAAGGTCTTACTACAGATTTTAATATCAACCCTATCATCAACCACCTCATCAATGATAATCTAAAAACCTCCATTAGACTTTATGCAAGTGGTTATAGGTATGCCCAATCTTTGGCGTTCAATAATTCCGAGGAAAAATATTATGACGATGACTTCAACCATATGTTTTATAGGATAGAAAACCAAACCGACTATAAAATGTCTGAAAAAAGTGAGTGGGTCATAGGTGCAGGCTATAATGTCCAGACTGTGGAAACAATTAGATACAATGGATTAAAATCACAAGAAATTGGGTATGCATTTATCCAAAATGAGTACAAGCCCACACAAAAATGGATTATTATACCAGGTCTAAGATATGATGCCAACTCTGATTATGCCAATAGATGGACGCCTAAACTATCAGGACAATATAAATATAACTCTAGATTTAATATCAATTTTTCATATGGTAATGGATTTAAAGCGCCTGATTTCAGACAACTATATCTGTTTTATGTCAATCCTGCTGCCCAAGGCTATAGAATATATGGTGCATCAGAATTTTCGTTACCAGAACTTCAGTTGCAGAGGGATCAAGGTATCATATCACAAATTCTACCAGATGCATATAGAATCACTGAATTGAGACCAGAGATATCCCATGGATTCAATTTAGGCGGTAATGTGAGAAATACAAGCAATACAATAAAATGGGATTTCAACCTGTTTTACAACCACATCAACGATCTCATCAACTATTTACCCGTAGCCACACTAAATAATAATGCATTGGTGTTTTCTTACCTCAATGTGAGAAGAGCTTATACTGCAGGTTTAGAGATGAACTTACAAGGTCAATTTGCGAAATATTGGGATTGGAGCGCAGGATATCAATACTTAGTCACTGGTGACAGAGAGATGGTCAATGATATAAAAAATCAAGAAGTTTATGGACGAGATAATCCCTTGAGCTCTGCTCGAGTGATGAAATTATCTGATTACTCTGGTCTGTTGGGCAGGAGTCCTCTTATGGCCAATGCAAAGCTTATGTACCAAAACCCCATCAATGGGTGGGGCGGTTCAGTCAGAGCTATATACAGGTCTGCTTGGGGCGTCACAGATATTGACGGCAATGGATTTGCCAATATGCCTGAAGAATTTGCACAGGGTTTTGTCACCTTAAACTTTAGTATCCAAAAAGAGTGGAATAAAAAATTCACTACACAAATACTGGTCAACAATATACTGAATCACATTGACCCTGTAAATGTACCACAAATGCCAGGAACACATTTTAATTTTGGTATTTTATGGAATTTTGACAACTTAGGTAATCGTTAATTTTAATATATTAAAATCATTTAAACATGTATAATTTAAAAAATTTAGTTTTTGTACTTTTAGGTTTAGGACTTATTTCTTTATTTTCTTGCAAAAAGGAAGAAGTTACTCTTATAACCGCTACTAAAGAATTTTCTGTTTCATCTAGCCCTATGGGGCAAGCCAATTATTTTAGCTTTGAAAAAGGAGATGCAGTAGTTTTAGAAAACACTGATAATTTGGAATGGGACTTCGGTCTGACGCTTATTACTTTTATTACCAATAGTGGTATAAGTGGTCCTGGCCAAGGTGGCGCACAAGTGGTAGATGGCACATTTGAATCAATAACAGAGGCACCTGAATTAGGCTATAGGACTGATGCTATGGGTGATCTCGCTGTGACAAACGAGTGGTATGACTACAACTCAGCTACAAGATCATTTTCACCAAAAGCGGGTAAGATCTTAGTATTTAGAACAGCAAAAGGGAAATATGCTAAAATGGAAGTTATCAAAGCTGAACCTACAGATGATGCTGGCAACATAGTCGTGCCACCAGTATTTCCCACAAAAATAAAGTATACTTTCCAGTATGCGTATCAAGACAGTGGATCAAGAAAATTTGAATAAATCAGATTTTTATTTAATTTAAGTCTAAAAAAGGTCCGTAATTTAAACCATTACGGGCCTTTTTTATTTTAGTATCTTGTTAATTTTTAATTAAACCGAAACAATTAATGCTAACTTTAAGCTAAAATAAAAATAATTGTAATATTTTTGTACCTAATTTCGTTTCTACCTATAAATATAATCCAAAAATGAACTCAAAAAAATTAAGCAAAACCCTCCTCTTCGTTGCATTGGCAGCTATTGTGGTGTCTATGACTTCTTGTAATAGAGGTTATGGGTGTCCATACGAATTAGAAGCTTCTTTTAATATCTTATCATCTTTTCTCAAGTAATTTTTGATGATAAGTTGGCATATATTGAATTCATCAGAAACATTAGATGATCTCATAGCTGTATCTATGGGTCAGGACGTTTTAATATTCAAACATAGCACTTCTTGTTCTATCAGTTATATTGCCAAATCAAGATTGGAAGATCAATGGAACTTTAATAATGAAGAACTGCAACCTTACTATTTAGATTTAAAAACTTACAGAGACTTATCTAATGCTGTAGCCGAAAGATTTTCTATCCACCATGAAAGTCCTCAAGTCTTGGTCATCAGACAAGCCCAATGCACATTCCATGCCTCTCATCTAGATATATCCGTGGCTGATCTTCGAGAGGTCACTGACCAACATTCACATGCTTAAACCTACCATAGAAGTATCAGGAGATGGTTCGCACACTGTAAAATCTCCTATCTTTAATACCCTATACCACTCAAATCATGGAGCACTATCCGAAAGCATGACTGTGTTTATAGATGCGGGTCTGAATTATTTAAAATCACAAGGCTATACCTCAATTGAGGTATTCGAGATGGGCTTTGGTACTGGACTCAATGCCTTACTAACTTATCAATGGGCTGTGGACAAAAAGATTCCTATTAAGTATCACACTGTGGAAGCCTATCCTGTAGATATCAGCGTGATAGAAGCGCTCAACTACGGAGATAGATGCGGAGATAAATATATATTAGAAAATCTGCACCTCTCCACATGGGATGAAGCACACACCTTATCTAAATACTTCACATTCAAAAAATACCATACTGAAGTAGAAAAATTAGACATAAAGGATAAATTTAATGTCATCTTTTATGATGCTTTCGCACCTAATACACAAGCACACTTATGGGAAGCGCCCTTACTCCAAAAAATGTACAACATCCTCAATCCTAATGGTATCTTGGTGACATTCTGTGCTCAAGGTGCATTTAAGAGACATTTAAAATCAGTGGGCTTTGATGTCTATGGCATACCTGGACCACCTGGAAAAAGGGAAATGACCAGAGCGCTGAAAAAATAGAACGTTCTTAATAATGTAGTTAGGCTATGCTTTACTCCATAATTTACTCTTCTGATAACATTGGTTTTCTTTTTGTATTTCTGATATGTAATACATCCCCAACACCATAAGTTTTTTGTCGTTGATGTTTTGTGGTTTAACCCAAAAAATATATTGAAACAGTGGTATAAGCATTTAAACTATTGGCCAGAGGCCTAAAATTACCATATCTCAGCGATGACGTTTACTGGGTTTTACGCTGTTGAGATTATCGTGATTAAGTGATTATGAAAGTTCTCTCACGTCATTCGAGATGACAGTCGTTAGGTGGGAAAGTGGGGAAAAGCGGGCGGCGGCAAAGCCACGCCGCCCACTTTTCCCCAAACCTATATAAACTACAATCATTTCGACCATCGGGAGAAACCTAATAGCGTAACACTATATTTTTGTTAAATAAAGAAACCTTTTTTACCCATACGATTCAACATAGAGCCACTTTTTTAAAAAACCACCTCAATCCGACACCTTATGAATATTTTTAAGTATGAGAGAGATATCTTTTATTAACGTATAGTTTTGAGCATATTCTATATTTTGAGTTTTAAAATATGATGGGGTGAACTCTAATAATTTTTGAGTGTGGGTATAGCTGATGACGGCTTTAGGGAGCTCGGGCAAAAAGCCAAAGTCTTGGGGTGCGCCACTATACCCGATCCATGTTTTTTGCCCCATGACTACATTAAAAATATTAGTTAGAAAGCGGTGATTCAGTCCAGTAAGTACGTAGATAATTGGACTGAATGGCAACATTAACACACTGACAACTAGGTCAATGACGCGTTTGAGTCTTTTGAGTGCAGGTGCACCTAGATTATAATTCATATCCAGATTTAGTAATTCCCCTTTTGTGTTTTTATCATGACTTCCCAATAGTATGAGTGAGTCTGAGTGACTAATCCGATACTTTACCTTGGTATGAAGACTTGTCATCACTTGGATGATGTCTTTCATACTTACCGCGTCTGCGCTAAAGATGATTTCATCTACTTTAAGTTTTTCTACGACTTTGGGCAGATAGTAGAAGCTATTGGTATAAAAAGGGTCCTCATCGACATGGAGTGGCGATATATAACTAAAAGTAGATGCATTTTTATTGACATTTTTCCAAGAATCTGATAGCCTTAAAGCGTGCTGTTTTTCGGCTACAATAGCTATGTGCACAGGTTCATCATCAGATATTTTTTTGGCTGTCAAGAGATGATAAACCATTGATGTCAGCCCAGCAACTATGATGGTAGTCAAAGCTCCTATTAAAATAAGTGCTCGACTAGTTCTATATTCTGTAGGCAGTAGGGCATATATCATCAAAATAATAATGGTCCCTAAGGCGGAATATTGCAAAGTATTTAACCACTTCCTATCGTAATCATAGTGTCCACCTATCCAGAGTGTGCCTATCCAAACAAAGCTATAAAGAATTAAGAGTGAGCTAATAGGCGAAAATTCATAATAGTCTTGATTTTGAAAATACCACTCTGCCCAAATATCTTTAAGAAAATACATTATAACAAACAATATAACCAAGTCCAGAAAAGGTCTCAACAATGAATTCATGATTTTACCCAATCCACTGATTAGCGCCCGTATAAATATCGCCACATTGATAACTTTGGCAAAAATTTTGGCATTGCCAGATGAATAATGTTTATTGACATAAATGGACATAGCACCATAAAACGTTTTGATATAGTTGATACTAGATTTTTTCGTACTTTCTCCTTTATAGTGGATGATACTCGTCTCGGGATAATAAAATATTTTCCAGCCACCTTGTATGATTCTATAAGAAAGGTCTATATCTTCTCCGTACATAAAAAAAGCTTCGTCTAGCAAACCCACTTGGTCTAAAGCTTCTTTTCGCATCAACATGAACGCGCCACACAAGACTTCTATTTCATGAGTTTTCATTTCATGCAGATGTCCTAAATTATAGCCACTAAACCATTTGGATCTCGGAAATAAGTCTGACAAATAACTCAATTTACAAAATGAACTCCACAAATCCGGAATTTTGCGCTTGGATTCTGGTAGAAACCGACCACTCCCATCTATCATACGAACTCCTAAAGCACCCGCCTCTTTGTGCTGACTCATAAATTCAAAGCATTTCTGCAATGTATGCTCTTCCAATACAGTATCTGGATTGAGCAACAAAACGTAAGTAGCATCCATCTGTCTGATAGCTTGATTATTGGCCTTGGAAAAACCGACATTTTCTGAATTTTGTATCAAATAGACTTGTGGAAACTCTTTACCTATCCACTCTGCAGAACCATCAATCGAAGCATTATCAACGACCCATACACCGATGCGTAGATCATTTGTTTGGGATTGGAATACAGAATGCAGACATTGAGTCAAAAAATGTCTGACATTGTAGTTGACAATAACTATTCCTATGTCATGTTTTTGAGTTGTCATTAGGATTGCAAAGTATAAGGAATACGAGACACTATGGATCGTCCCAATGTGAGTTCGTCGGCATACTCTAAATCACCACCAAAAGAGACACCACGTGCTATGACAGATACTTTGACATTCTTTTCAGCTAGCAATTTAGTGATATAATAAATAGTCGTTTCGCCCTCTATGGATGGGCTGATGGCCATGATAATCTCCTCTATGCCATCTGTATCCACTCTTTTGAGCAGATCGTCTATGGTGAGGTCATCAGGTCCGATGCCGTCTAAAGGTGAAACAACACCACCCAAAACATGGTATTTTCCCGAAAACTGTTGTGTTTCTTCTATGGCCATGACATCACGGACACTTTCTACCACACAGATGATATTCTTTTTTCGTGTGGGCGATGCGCATATTTGGCATATATCTTCATCAGCGAAATTGTGGCAAACCTTACATTTTTTGATATCACTAGCCAATTTTAGTAGGGCTTGTGCTATTTTTTCAGACTTATGATTGGTGTCTTGTACCAAATGTATGGCCAATCTCAATGCAGACTTTTTCCCAATGCCTGGCAAAGTCGATAATGCCGCTACGGCATCTTCCAAAATTTTTGATGAAAAATTCATGACGCAAAACTAATATATTATTAAATATTTTTATCTATTTAATTCAACAAAAATATTGTTTAAAGTTCAAACAAAAAGACTAACTTTGCACCTTAATATTTGTATAGAGTTACATGTCAAACAATATCCCAAGAATTACAAAGGATTTTTCACAAGAGCCAGAACCTAAAGAAATGGGATTTTTAGACCATTTGGAAGAGCTAAGATGGCATGTGATACGTGCAGGAATTGGAGTGGTTGTGTTGGCTGTAATTGCTCTTATATTTCAAAAACAAGTCTTTGATTACATCATTTTTGCGCCCAAAAGACCTGATTTTTTAACCTATAGATTTTTTTGTTGGATATCTGACTTTACATGTTTTGCACCTCCAGAGCTTCAGCTTATCACGAGAGAACTTGGCGAACAGTTTTTCGTAGGCATCACAGTCTCCATTTTTTTAGGAATTATAATTTCATTTCCTTATATATTTTATGAGTTTTGGAAATTTATCAAGCCAGGACTCTATGCCGCTGAAATCAAAGTGGCCAACAGATTAGTGGGTGTTACTTCCCTACTATTCATCATTGGTGTATGTTTTGGATACTTTGTCATAGCGCCTTTTGCTATCACTTTTTTAGGAAGTTATACAGTAGGTACAGAAGCTATCAATAGTCCGACACTGTCTTCTTATGTCAATTATATGACCATGTTTACGCTCCCAGTAGGGCTGGCTTTTGAATTACCCATAGTCATTTATTTTTTGGCCAAAGTAGGACTAGTAGGTCCCAATATGTTGAGAAAATATAGGAAAGAAGCCTTTTTAGTGATATTTATTATTGCAGCTATTATTACACCACCAGATGCTGTAACGCAAGTTTTGATAGGTTTACCACTTTTTTTACTATACGAAATATCTATCAGAGTAGCCGCCAATGTCGTCAAAGAATCCGAAAAATCACAGTAAGTTCCCAATATGCAAAGAGTATCTTCAAATCTTACCATTTTCTTTAAGCTATTTGTCCCCACTGTCTGGGGCGTATTTTTTTCTATATTTACCTTGACCCTATTTATCATAGATGAAAACACGTTGCCTTTTTTGACTTCACCCATATTCAAATATCCATTTTTAGCGGCTTTTTTATTTTTTTTTACATTGATTTATTTTACTTTACTACAGCTGAAACGTGTAGAAATGGGACCTGAATACTATATTGTGTCTAATTATTTCAAGACATTTAGACTGATATATGAAGATATAGTAAAGATAGACATTATACCACTAGGAGGCCTTCAGGTAGTCACTTTCAGATTGAGAGCTAAAGGTAGCTTTGGTAAAAAAATCA
>DAIPYV010000113.1:0-10975 GCA_036782555.1 Saprospiraceae bacterium | reverse complement strand
CTCTTCAGTTCTCGATTTTACTTGTTTTTCTAATTCTGATTTTTGACTTTCAATAAGTCTTTCTTTCTCTTTAGATAACTGAATAACTCGATGGGCATTGTTCCTCGCTGCATCGAGATTGTTTTTAAATCTTAATGTAAAATATATAAGCATAGAGATGGGCATGGTCAGATAAATCCCAGTAACAACAGTATCTTGCAACCAACTCAACGTATTATTATTCAAAATAAGCAGGAGATAGGCGATAATAAAAAATATTGTCAGAAGCATGCCAATCAATATTACCCATTGAATAGTTATAATTTGTGCTCTACGTTTGAAAGTCAAGTGGGCTGAGATTGAAATAAGCAATATAACGTAAGTTAATCTTAACCATTGAAACGTACCTGTGTCTAATACAAAGTATCCGATACAATTGGTCAGGAAAAAAAACCAAAAAATATATCTATATCCGGAAGAGATTTTACGGGTGACCAATTTGTCAATTATAAGAGGAATCATGGCCATTGCAAAAGCACTTGACAAAGTGACCAAAAAATCAAAGATATAAAATAATAGGATACCTCTGAAACTAAACTTACCTATATTTATGGAATAACACAATATAAAAAGTGCGGTGGTGAATATGGCTACTAAAAATATTATTTTTTCTTCTCTATTTTGAAAATACATAAACCAGAATAATGCGCTTAATAGCAATAATGGTCCCAGCCAAAAATAAACTATAGAGTTTTGCATACTTTTATACAAAGCAATGTTGTTATCTTGAGAGATTAGGCGGATTCTGGGATCAAGACTTATCTTTCTTCTTGACATTTTGTCTATGATATGGGAGTAGTGGTCAGTAAAATATACCCCTATGGTATATACCTCACCGGGCACTATATCTACAGGATCGCCTAGTTCAAAAGACGAGAAATTAGATTTAAATAAACTAGGGTTAGAATGAGGAAAACCATAATTTTTAAAAAACTCACCATTTATGTATATCGATATAGCACTTAATGTTACTACACGAATGCTCAACCTTTTTTTTACCAAACTACTATCAACTTTAATTTTAATTCTAAACCAAGCTTCAATTTTACCATCTTCTGAAGCATAGCTGGGTGAAAAGTCTTGGATTTGGATAGATTTCCAATGGGTATCATCATACTCAGGATACTTCCATAAGCTATCATATTTATTTGTGTACTTCCATTCAACATCTCCGAACAAAGCGAGGGTATTAAAAGTAGTAAACATTTCCTCTTTAAAATGAATGACTTTATCCTGAGCGTGTATCGTATTAATGTTAAAACAAAAAACAATAATGGTAGAAATAAAATAAAATTGGATCCATGACTGAAAAGCCCAAAATTTATAATTTAAATTTAAATTTTGGAAAAGTGAATTACATCTTGCAAAAATATCATTCATGTTTTTTAATTTTATTGTTACTTTTCCATTTTTATTGATTTGATGTAAAAGTAATCAAATTTCATCGAGCAGGTATAGCCGTAAATCAAGATACGAAACTCATAATCTCCTTTTTGAGCGAATCAAAATCAATAGGCTTTGTAAAAAATTCCTTGGCTCCTGACTTCATGGCTTTGTCATAATTTTCACTATCGCCATAGGCAGATATCATACTCACTTTGATATCAGGAAACTCAGTTTTCACTAAATCCAGTAATTCGAGTCCTGTCATGCCCGGCATATTGATATCTGAAAAAATATACATCACATCAGGCGGTTTGTGGCTTCTTAATATTTCTAAAGCTTCCTGGCCTGAAAATGCAAAAACAAGTTCAATTAGCTCATTTTTAATTTCTTTTCTAAATTTTTGACGAAAAAGTATTTCCACATCTTTTTCATCATCTACTACTAAAAATTTCATAATTTATTTTATTTAGCTTTGACTATTGAGAGGCAAACTGATAATAAAATTAGCGCCTTCCCCTTCTTTTGAATCAATTTCTATAGTGCCTCCATGCATTTTTATAATGTCATAAGACATTGACAAACCCAATCCTGTGCCTTGTCCTGTGGGCTTAGTCGTGAAAAAGGGTTGGAATATTTTATTCTTAATGCTTTCAGATATGCCTACACCATTATCAGCTATAGACAAATTTATATGGTTTCCATTTAACCCTGTAGATACCGTAACTGTAGGTACATAATCTTTGGGATTTAAATCGCTTTTTTGTTTTACTGAGTGAAAGGCATTAGTAATGATATTAAGTATGACACGTCCTATATCCTGACGCACTAGCTCTACATTGGGTATGTCATGGCTAAAATTTGTATTCATTGAAGTGTTGAAGGATTTATCCTTCGCTCTAAAACCATGATAAGCTAATTTAAGATATTCATCACACAAGGTATTGATATTTAATTTTTCCTTTTGATCACTCTTGTTACGACTGTGCTGCAACATACCTTTTACAATGGCATCTGCTCTCTTACCATGGTGAGTTATTTTTTCTAAATTAGCTTTGATATCTAAAGCTATGGCTTTGACTTCCTCATAATCTTGTTTATCTATCTCGCCATTCATTTCATCTACTAGTTCAGCGCTTACTTCACTAAAATTATTGACAAAGTTGAGTGGATTTTGTATCTCGTGAGCTATCCCAGCTGTAAGTTCTCCCAGACTTGCCATTTTTTCTGCTTGTATGAGTTGAGCTTGAGCAATCCTTAATTCATTTAGAGATTTGGTCAATTCTTGTGTGCGTTGTTTGACTTGTTCTTCTAAGACTAAATTTTGGTTTTTTACAATTTGTTCTTTTTCTATCGTGGCATCAAGCAATTTCTTTTGGGTTTCTTCTCGAGACTTTATGATTTCTTTATTTTCCCAGTCAAATCGCTTAGTAAGTAAATAGGATAGAATGATGACTTCAAAAATAAAACCAATCCCTACATAGCTGAGGTTAAAAATGTAATTAGGCTTTCCAAAATTGATGTATGATATATCTAAGCTTCCAAATAGGAGCATAAGTACATAAGCAAAAGAAAAATAATAACCTAGTCGATTTCCCTTATAACCGACATAAACTCCAATCGACATCATGACAAACATGCCTATCACTGCATGTATTTGGGATATTAGAGTAACGTAAATTTCGCTTATAGGTATATTCCATATCCAATAAGATATAAAATATCCGATAAAGAAAACTCCAATTTTATATACACGAGGATAATTCCTTACGCTTAAAAATGTTAGTGTATAGGTCATACCTATCGGCTGTAAAAGTATAGGTATCCACCTGAACCAAAGCCATAGGTCGGACTTCGTAAATAAATAAAGCAGAAATCCAGTATTGGTCATCGTGAACAACAGATATCCAGTTATCAACATGCAATAAAGGAGGTACTCGATGCGCCTGGTAGTCGAAAACAAAAATAAATTGTAAGTAATAACAAAGAGCATAAACCCAATGATAAGACTAAGAATAATGAGATGTTTAGTTTTTTCTTTTTCAAAATGAGATTTACTTTCTATTTTGAATGAAATAGGTGTTGTTCTATAATCTAATCTTACATATAATTCAGGTGTGAAAGCGGGTATTTCAAAACTGTGAAGATGGTGTTTTATAGATCTCTCATACCAAGCTTGATTTATTTTATTTGTCGTGTGTTGCCATTCGTTATTTGGGTTCTTATAATACAATTTTACATCGCCTATAATAGGTTGATTCAGAGTGAGTACCCAATTACCATCTAAGTTTGTTGGGTTTTCAAACCTAAACCAATGCGTTTTGTTGCTCAAAGGATTGTTATAGACAGTTTTATCAAAAGACTCAAACTGTTGCTGATATATTGGAGATAATATACTTTCTAACGTGGTTTCCTCGTCTTCATCTTGAAAAACAGATATTTTATTTTTTAAATTGATTTCCTTATTAGGCGTATCATCTTTTGATGAACAACTAATGATACTGAACGATAAAAAACATATAGGCACCACTAGTTGAATAATGTTTTTAAAATCCATCGCTAATTATTTTTGTGGCTAAATAGATAAGATAAATACTCATCAAAGTGGATACAATTTTCGTATATCATGTAAAGAAACATTATTGTATTAAGTGTTATTATTAAGACGCATTATGGCATTAAAAACTATTAAAAGTACTAGCAACCATTATTTTTAAAATCAGTTTTTATACCCAAAATATTGGCAAAAAGTATCCACCAGACAGCACAATACACACCAAATGGGAAGTAGCCCAAATAGCCCAAAATAGGCATTTCAAATAAATGATATTTACTCAAGTAAGGAATACTATATACCCAATAACTTGCATTGGTGGTATTATCGATTTCATTTAATATATCACCACATGCATTGGGTGCGCTCATGATATGGGTAGCGCTCAAAAAGTTGAAGCACTCTAAACATAATCCCAAAAACAAATAGGACAACGACAAAAGTATTACGTAAGAGTAATCTCCGTCCTTCACCGGTGTAAAAGGTGTCCATATTTTACATTTGGTCAATACCACAGAGATCAAAATCAATGGTGAATACCATAATGCTGGAAATAATATTTCAGGATAATAAGGTGCAAAAAATAAGGACATTAAAGATATCACTAACGCTAAGTACAAAGCCCAATTGGTAAATTTGATTTTGGGGCCTTGCGTATATTTGATGGCGAGCCCTTTGAATGTTTTTAGCAAAGCATAAAACTCAATGGCAGGTGGAATGAGGCCGGACGAACCCAAAACGGCATAAATAACAAACTCATCTTCTGGCATCATGTCTCCCTTAGGATAGTACCAAGACTCCAAAACGAAATTATTGAGGTATTCAAAAATCATCCACCCTAAAACAGCGGATACGCCAATGCCAATGATGGCTTTTGGGTAATCACCTATGATAGAATGTCCTCCTCTACGGACATACACCCAGCCATCCAACATGAGTGTTAATCCCCAAAATAGTGGTAAATCCGCCCAATTTACCAATAGTTTGGGTTGTTCTAATTGGAATAAAAAACATATCATGGCGCTGCCCCACATCACTAAACCTACCCAAAACCATTTGGGCAAGGCTACTTTTTTAATAGGTGTGTGATCTTCATTTTTTACTTTTTTAAAGCCAAGCAATGTTGGGAAAAATAAAAATAATGTCAAACCCAAACCTGCAATGCAGCCTACAATAAAAATGGGTAAAGAAAAACAAGCTTTGTCTGAAGCACTCAGGTGTGGAAATACAAAATAATCATGAGGGAAAGCACCACCATAATATAAATAGGCTCCTAAATATGGAACTGCAAAAATGGCGACCACTGTTAGCAGTTGCAATTTTAATGACTTTGACTCGTTCATAATGATTGTTTTTTGTTGTTTTGAAAAGTTTTGAAATGATTATACTTCTTTTTTGATTTCTGTTTTTAAAGTGTCTATTAATAGCTGGAGCATTGGATCTATTTCTATTACATCGTTATAAAAACCAAACCATACAGCTAAAGGCATCCATATACTATGAAATTTTTCGTCTGTCACACTAAATACTTGAAATGAAGTTTCATTTAATAATTGTTTTTTGTAGTATTTTTTCCATTTAACTTCATTTGAGAAAGTCGTCCCATTCCAATCTCCCAATCCCACCTCACGACAAAATGCAGTTATTCTTTTTTGACGTGGCGAGTTATCACTAAAATAATAATCTTCTAAAATTTCTGTAAAGCGCATCCCATTATCAGTACTCACATTATAATATGCATTGATCACATAGGCGTCTATGTTGCCCAGCATATCTGAGCCAGGTGCATTGATGAGTATGTATTTTTGTTTCTGATCTACATCGGGTTTTTGACCATTCAAGAGCTTATAATAAAAGAAATCACCAGTAGAGCTGCCAATATCTCCAAGCCATGTGGCCATATCCATATTATAACCTACATAAGGACCTAAATATTGAAGAAAACTAAGAAATTTTGGAAATGGCGTCACTACTTGTCTATGATTAGCTGCATCAATTCCTGCTAGTATATGTGCTATGTCACAATAATTTCCATCTGGAAGTACCACCTCTTGATGGTCATAACTATATATGAATGTAGGTTGCCCTGCTCTCGAGTCACCGTAGACTTTATCGTTTTTTTTATAGACTACACTTCGGTGTTTGGGATTGTAATGAAATTTTTTATATCTGCTTATTTCCTTTGTATGGTCAGTACCATCTTCTACGATTATGACATCATATCGGCTTTCAATATGAGCGGCTCCTCTTATGAGTTCTTTATTCCATCCCCATTTATCATAGAATATTTTTCTTAATCTAGATATCATGAGCTTTGTATTATTCTGTTCGCCGGGATAATAGTCTTCTTCTTCTTTAAGTAATTCAATGAATTCTCTGAGCGTAAGGACATTTTTGAGTTCATGTCCAGGCTCTGCTTCTTTAGAAAATATGGGTTGGTATAAATCTTGCATTGTTTAATTTTTTAGGCTAATTAATTCTGCTTATATCACATTTTTATTCTAAAACTTCGTAAGTCTTTATTAAATTCTTTTTGTTTTTCAGCTCTAAATCACCCACTTCTACGCATGCAAAAGATTCTTTTACATTTAAATAAGCATCTTCAGTAATAAATATTTGACCTTTTCCAGCGGCTCCTTGAAGCCGGGCAGCAGTATTGACTGCATCACCTATGACTGTATAGTCAAATCTTTTTAGAGTTTTGCAGCCTATATTTCCAGAAATCATTTGACCAGAGTTGACACCTATAGATACTTGGGGATTAAACGAACTTTCACCAAAAGAAAGATGTATGTTTTTTACTGCATTCCGTATGGCTATGGTGGCATCTAAGGCTCTATCTAGGTGATAATCGCCTTTGAATACTGCCATAATGGCATCACCAATAAACTTGTCGATAATACCGTCATGATTTATTATCTCTTTGACTATGATATCAAAATATTCATTGAGTAAGTTGACGACGGTATTGGCAGATTCGGTCTCACTGATAGCTGTAAAATCACAAATATCAATAAAAGCCACTGTGGCCTCAATGGCATCATTATGTTGTAGTGAAGCCTCAAATTCTCTTGAATCCATGTGTTTTAAAACAGTTTCATCTACATACATACGCATGATGTTGTTTTCCTTGATGGCTTGCATTGTTTTTTTCAGTTCATTGACTTGCTGTATTGTTTTTTCTAAAGTAATGAAGAAATCTTCAAAATTTATGGGTTTGCATATAAAATCAAAAGCGCCTCTATTCATAGCGGTACGAATATTTTCCATATCGCCGTAGGCAGAAACAATGACAGTTTTTATAATAAGAGACAGTTCGTTGAGTTTGCTAAGAAGTGTCAGGCCGTCCATTTCTGGCATATTGATGTCACTCAAAACCACTTCAATTCCTTGGTTTTCTTTTATAGTTTTTAAGGCTTCGTTTCCATTGAGAGCAAAATAAAATTCATACGTATTTTCTCTTATTTGTTTTCTAAATTTTTGTTTTATTAAAAATTCAAGATCTTGTTCATCATCTACGACAAGAATTTTAGTCATGACTTTAAGGTTTTTGTGAAGTTAATGGCTGCAAATATATAATTAATTTTATTTTATCTTATTTTATTTAATAATTATTTTAATTTTTATTCTCAAAAGCAAAATAAATAAACATGGATTGATTAAATATAGCACTAAAATTTTAAATTTTAATTTGTCAATTTTTTATTTAGTTTTTTTTGTTTTACTTCGTTTTATTATTGGCAGAAAAAAAAATTACTACGATAATGCATAGTCGCTTAGGTGATTTTTGGAGTTGGTTCAGTTTTTCTTTGACTATACGAGCATTGTTTACTTTTCAGTTGATGGCTAGTTTGGGATTATAATGCTAATTGGAGGCAATAGTCCCTACTGGTGTTGGAGTGGGTTGGCCGTAGGTCTTGCGATACTGGGATTTGAAATATGGCCGATAATAAGATAATATATAATGTTAGGGTTTAAAATTATCATATATTTACATTGATATTCATTACCTTTGTCGCCTGATGAGGAGAGAGTTTATTGTCAATATTTTACTTCTGATTATAATCAATTTGATTATAAAGCCTATCTATATTTTTGGAGTGGAGGCTAGAGTTCAGGACATAGTGGGCACAGAGTCTTATGGATTATACTTTAGTTTGTTTAATTTTGTGTTTCTTTTTCAATTTATTAATGATCCAGGGCTGCAGACTTGGAATGCACAATTTGTACCCAAAAATAGGGATACAATTGGCCAACATCTAGGTGATTTAAGTTTTGCAAAACTTATTTTGAGCTTTTTCTTTTTTTTTGCTGCATTAAGCGTGGCCTATATTTTAGGTTTTGATGAGATAAAACTACTAGCTATCATTACCATTAATCTCGTATTAAGTTCTGTCTTTATGCTAATGAGATCTAGTATAGCTGGTTTAGGTTTTTATAAAGCGGATTCTTTACTAAGTGCATTAGATAAGCTTTTGATGATTTTACTTATTGGTTTTATGGTATGGTTTTCTCCACTAAAAGAGGACTTTACTATAGAAATGTTTGTATTAGCGCAGATGTTTGCATACATTATAGCTGTATTTACTATAGGTATTGTACTGATTACAAAAAGTCAAAAGATAATATTCATGTGGAAATGGACTTCATTTGTATATATTTTGAAATCAACAGCCCCTTATGTCATGACGATGGTATTTATGACAGCCTACAATAAATTGGATGGTGTCATGTTGGGACAACTTATTGATGATAATAATTACCAAGCGGGCGTGTATGCTTCTGCTTATCGTTTTTATGATGCAGCCAATATGTTTGGATATCTGTTTGCATCCCTGCTGTTACCCATGTTTGCGGCCAATATGTATAATTTTTCTACGCTTAAAGATTTACAGTCCATGGGTTTGAGATATGCTTCTATAGTCGCTATTTGTCTTGTATTGGGTTCAGTATTTTATGGGGAAGATATTTTGCCTTTATTGTATTCAGAGTATCAACCTGATTTTTTCAATACGTTAAAATGGTTGATATTTGGGTATTTAGCTATGGCCATAGGGTACATTTATGGCACATTATTAGTAGCTACAGGAAAAATTAAATATGTCAACATAGTATACGGATTTGGTTTGGTGTTCAATGTGGTGCTCAATGTTATTTTAATATCTAAATATGGTGCGAAGGGTGCAGCTATGGCTACTTTAATAACCCAAATCATAGTATTATTAGGCCAAATACTTGTCGTAAAGAAAGAGTTGAATATGGATACCGAAAAAAATGATATTATCAAGTTAATCGTGTTTTTTACTATGAGTTATGGTGCTTTTTATCTTGTAAAATCTATTTTTAATACACATTGGTTGATATCTGCATCAATAAGTGTATTTATTTGCTTACTTTTGCCCCTTCCTTTGAGGCTGATTAGGTTTCAGGAGGTGAGATTATTATTAAATAAAAAGAATAGTTAGTTAATTCTTATATGTCAGATCAATATAGTTTAGCCATTTTTATAAAACAGATTCTTAAGTGGAAGAGTCAACTTTTGAAGTCAGCTATTGGTATATTTTTGTTGAGTATCATCGTCAGTTTATTGATGCCCAATTATTATCAAGCTGAGACGATATTCTATTCTGCTAGTCCTGATTTAGCCAAGCCTATACCCATAGGAAATGAAGAAAAAGATGTCAGAATATATGGTGATGACAAAGATTTAGATAGACTTTTTTCTATAGCTATTTCGCAAGAGTTGTTGAGCTTTTTAGTTGATTCTTTTGATTTGTACAGTCATTATAAAATAAAAAAATCAAACCCCAAAGCAAAGTTTAAAGTAAAAAAAGAGCTTTTGGAAAATTACAAAACCATCAAAACTAAATATGGGGCACTACATCTCATCATAATAGATAAAAGTCCCGAAAAAGCAGCTAAAATGGCCAATGCTGCACGGAATAAAATCAGCGAGATAGCTCAAAGATTGGTCAAAGAAAGTCAGTTTAACCTCATTCAGAACTATACTTCTAACCTGCTTATAAAGCAAGAACAAGCCGACTCATTGGCAAAAAACATTAATATATTAAAAAAAGAGTCAGGAATATTTGAAGCAAGAGGTCAATCAGAGACTTTCTCTAAGATAATGTTAGAAGCTGATTCAGATATGACAGACGCAGAAGGTAAAATTGAGGTCTTTTCTAAATATCCAGCTTTTAGAGACTCATTAATTAGGTATCAAGCCATAGCTGCCGGTGCCAAAAACAAGAAGGATAAAGCTATTTTGGAATTAGAAAAATATGCACCTTCTTTACCGACTATTAGACGGCTGGAATTGGAACAAATTAGGCTAATAGACCAAATGAGTCTAGATAAAGAGCGTCTCAAACAGCTCAATGCTGCTTACACGATGCCTTTTTCTGCCCTACACATAGTGGAATTGGCAGAAGTACCCGTACAAAAGATAAAACCCAAAAGAATGATTTTGGTATTGATCACCACGATAGTCGGTATTGTGTTGGCTATGTTGGCTATATTAATGATAGAAAATTTAAAAACCTTAGAGTAATAATTATTTAATCTGATGATACACCAATCGGTAAATAATTTAGTAATTGGACCCAAACAGGTTTACGGACTTTTCGTATTTTTGATAGGATTGAGCATAGCGGCGGTGTATTACACAGAGAGTTTTGTACCGTTTGTATTACCTATCAGCATCATAAGTGTAGGTTTTTTATTGGATGACTACAGGAGACTTTTTTATTTATTATTCATAGTATTACCTTTTTCTGTGGAATATTATTTTGATGCAGTAGGATTAGGGTTGGATATTCCTTCTGAGCCTGCGATGGCGCTACTTATGGGTATAACATTGCTCATACTCATAAGGGGAAAATTTTCTTTTCCTAAGGTATATTTGTTTCACCCTATTACATTACTTCTCTTTATTCATGTGTTTTGGATATTTATTACGACTATCAATTCTACATTTCCCATCTTATCCATTAAATTTTT
>DAIPYV010000112.1:0-11104 GCA_036782555.1 Saprospiraceae bacterium | reverse complement strand
TATGGGAGCAGACATCGAAGCCACCAATAAAATCACTTTGAGCATAGAAAAAAGGTTAGACAGTCTATTGAAAGATAGAAGGCACGTGGTAGAAGCCGTTTTGACACAAATAGGTGAAAATACATCAGACCCAAATTCGCCTCCAGAACCAGGTGTCACGCCACATAAGGCAAGAATTACTGTATCATTTGTAAAGTTTGACGAGAGAGGAGATATCTCTACAAAAAATATCATGGACGAAATAAGAGAAGAGGTCAGAGGTTACCCTGGAGTAGAAGTCACTATAGACCAAAACGCCAACGGCCCACCAGCTGGAAAGCCTATCAATCTGGAGATAAGAGGAGATGATATAAAAACATTGTTAACCCTCTCTGAAGATGTCAAAAAACATTTAGAGTCGCTGGGCATACCGGGTATCGAAGAGTTAAAATCCGATGTAAAATTAGGTAAACCTGAATTGCTCATAAATATCAACAGAGAAGCGGCTAGGAGATACGAACTCTCAACGTACAGCATTGCCAATACTATCAGAACAGCTATCTTTGGTCAAGAGGTCTCTAAGTACAAAGAAGGAGAAGACGAGTACCCAATCATGGTACGTCTTGACGAAATGAGTAGAAATGATATCAATACCTTGATGAATCAAAAAATAACTTTTAGAAATCCGGCTAATGGACGTATTGTTCAAGTACCCATATCCTCTGTGGCAGATATAGAATACTCTTCATCTTACAATGCCATCAAAAGGAAAAATTCATCGAGAGTATTGACTTTATATTCCAATGTCCTTTCAGGATATAATGCCAATGCCATCGTAGAGCAACTCAAGGATGGTATGAACAATTATTCCCTTCCAGAAGGTTTTTCTTGGGAATTTACTGGAGAGCAACAGCAGCAAGCTGAAGATATGGGTTTTTTGACTAGTGCCTTTTTGATTGCCGTATTCTTGATATTTTTAATATTGGTGTCACAATTCAATTCTCTTTCTATTCCTTTAATAGTTATAGCATCCGTAGGATTTAGTTTGATAGGTGTTTTCCTAGGATATAGTTTGACGGGTACCACCATCTCTGTAATATTTTCAGGTGTGGGTATTATATCTTTGGCCGGAGTTGTGGTGAATAATGCCATAGTACTTCTAGATTATATCATGCTAGAAAAGAAACGACTGGCAAACGAACAAGGATTAGCACACATAGATTACCTGACGAGAGAAGATGTATTTGGCATCATTGTAAAAGCTGGTTCTGTAAGATTACGTCCTGTACTTTTGACAGCTATCACTACAGTTTTGGGGTTAATACCTTTAGCTGTGGGGATGAATGTCAACTTCTTTAGCTTTATAGCCAGGTGGGATGCAGAGTTTTTTATAGGCGGTGATAATACAGCCATCTGGGGCCCTATGGCTTGGACTGTCATCTATGGTTTGATATTTGCTACTTTTTTGACGCTTATCGTAGTGCCCGTCATGTATTGGCTCAGATACCGACTCAAAATGCGTTTTAAATACGGGCAGTTTAGGTACAATCCTTCAGAATATATGAAGTAATTTGTTTTCGTTTTATTATATCCAAACCCGCTATGTCGATAGAGATTTAGTGGGTTTGTTTTTTTGGAGGATATAATGTTTATTGACCAGTTTCTTTAAACAAAAAACTCTAAAAATCATTTATAATTATTATACAAATCACTATTAAATGAATGATTTCGCATCCTTAAGGCAAGAATATAAAAAACACGAACTCAATGAAAATAGCGTCTCACTAGACCCTATAGATCAGTTCAACTTATGGTTTCAAGAGGCACAAAATTCCGAAGTATTGGAGCCCAATGCATTCACATTAGCTACCGTGGGTGAGTCAGGTATTCCCTCTGCTAGAGTAGTATTGCTTAAAGGTATTGACCAAGGATGTTTTGAGTTTTACACCAATTATGAAAGTATCAAGGGCAAGGAAATAGAAGACTCACCCATGGCCGCGATGTGTTTTGTATGGTTAGAGCTTGAAAGACAAGTAAGAATCACGGGCTATATATCCAGACTCACTAGGGAAAAAGCGGAGATATACTTTCACTCTCGGCCCAGACTGAGTCAAATTGGGGCATGGGCTTCGCCTCAGAGTCAAGTGATTCCCTCTCGTGAATACATTGAGAATAGATTTGAGGAATTTACTCAAAAGTTTGAAAATACACCTACTATTCCCCTACCCGATCATTGGGGCGGATATCGTATCGTTCCGACAGAAATTGAATTTTGGCAAGGTAGAAGAAGTAGGCTGCATGATAGAATACTTTATACTGCACAAGATGACAATTGGCTGATATCGAGATTGGCTCCATAACGTTGTCCCGATACTTTAAGACATCGCGCTGAAAATCTCGAATAATATTACTAGGTAAAAAAAACTGCTAAATTGTGGCATACTAAGCTGATTCTAGTATATTTTTTACATCTTTACAGGAAGACATGTGGTAAGTTTTTTAAAAAACACCTAACATAATGATGCAATAATTTTTATCTATACGTGCTTTTTTGAGTGTAGGCTTTTCTACCCTAAAATCAGACCATTTTAGGGTATTGATATTTTTTGTTTTGCCCCTTACTAAAAAAATCATTTTAGATGTTTCGTTAAAATATATTTCATAAATGTCTGTCAATTGTGTGCAATCACTTAATTTTGTATCATGAACGAAAAAGATATTATCATTATCGGTGGTGGTGCCGCAGGTTTTTTTGCCGCCATCAATGCCAAAATATACAATCCCAAGCTTGACATTATTATCTTAGAACAAGCAGCTACGGTCTTGAAAAAAGTAAAAATATCCGGTGGTGGTAGATGCAATGTCACTCATCATTGTTTTGATGCCCGACAGTTGACTGCCTATTACCCACGTGGGCATAAAGAGCTTCTTGGACCTTTTCATGTTTTCGGTGCTAAAGATACCGTTGAGTGGTTTGAGAGTCGGGGCATTCCTCTCTATACTGAGCCAGATGGCTGTATGTTTCCTGTGGCCAATGACTCGGAAGTCTTTATCCAATGTTTTCTGAATTCGGCCCATAAATATGGCATTGAGGTGTTAACATCACATAAAGTAAAATCCATAAAGTACCGCGAAAACAACTCCTTACCTTATGAAATAGGAACAGACAAAAATCAATACATAAGTAAAAATCTGATGATAGCGACAGGCTCTACACCCTCTATGTGGACTATATTGGCTCAGTTGGGATATAACATAGTACCGCCCGTACCCTCGCTATTTACATTTAATATGCCGGACAATCCTATTACCTCTCTTATGGGTGTGGTGATGCCCTATGCAGAAGTAAGTATAAAAGACTCAAAGATCATCACAAGCGGTCCTCTACTTATAACACACTGGGGCATGAGCGGCCCAGCTATACTTAAAGCTTCGGCATGGGGTGCTGTACTGCTGGCTGCAAAAAATTACGAATTTACAATAGAAGTGGATTGGATACCTCTTATAACTGACCAAGAGATAAAAGACCAACGAGACACAATGAATAAGAAGAAAGTCCTTGCCAATCACCTATTCGGTATCCCCATGAGACTTTGGAAACACCTTATAGAAAGTTCACTCACCGACAAGGAAAAAAATTGGGCCTCTTTATCTAAAAATGAGATGAATACCATCATCAAAATGCTGAAAAAATGCCCATTTGATGTATCGGGCAAAACTACTTTTAAAGAAGAATTTGTCACAGCTGGAGGTGTAGATCTAACACAAATCAACTTCAAAACCTTTGAAAGCAAGCTCCACCAAGGTCTCTATATGGCCGGAGAAGTCATCAATATAGATGCTGTGACAGGTGGTTTCAATTTTCAAGCGGCATGGACTGGCGGCTACATAGCTGGAAAAAGTATGGCGGGTTATTAGTTATTAGTTAATGGTTATTAGTTATTAGTTAATGATTATTAGTTATTAGTGAATGGTTTTTAGTGAATGGTGATTGGTGAATGGTTATTAGTGAATGGTCATAGTTAAAATCTGCAATCCTCAATCTACCATCCTCAATCTGCAATCTGCAACCTACTTTCATTGCTTTTCGGTAGGCAGGTCCTGAAATCTACTTACTAAAAACTGTCTACTGTCTATTGGGTATTGGCTAACCAAGAAATTACTTTCCAAAAATACTATAAATAGCACTGTTGAATAATTAGACTTTCATATCTTTGCAGCTTTATAATTACAAAATCTTATATCATGAGTTTAGATGTCAACAGAATGTTGTCGCACAAAGTAAAATCTATGGAGGAATCCGCCACTATACGAATGGCACAAAAATCCAGAGATTTGGCTTCCAAAGGTGTTCATGTGGTCAATTTGACTCTCGGAGAACCCGACTTTGATACACCAGATTTTATAAAAAAGGCAGCTACTGCGGCTCTTGATAAAGGAGATACTAAATATACACCCGTACCCGGTACGATGGCTTTGCGTCAAGCGATATCTCATAAATTTAAGACTGAAAACAATCTAGATTATACTCCAGCACAAATAGTCGTATCTAATGGAGCCAAACAGAGTATAGCCAACGTATGTCTATCTATGCTCGACGAAGGTGATGAAGTAGTCATATTAGCGCCTTATTGGGTATCTTATGCTGAGATCGTGAAATTTGCCGGTGGTACACCTATCATTTTGAAATCTGATATAGACACAGATTTTAAAGTACCTTTTTCTGATATAAAAGAAGCTATTAACGAAAAAACTAAGCTTTTAATCTTTTCGTCACCATGCAATCCCACAGGGTCGGTGTACGCTCAAAGTGAGTTGGAAGCCATAGCTGAATTGGTGATGAAGCATGGTCAGATGATAGTACTATCTGATGAAATATATGAGTATATCAATTTTTCTGAAAAACACTTTAGTATAGGTTCTGTGCCAGGTATGATTGATTACACGGCCACAGTTAATGGATTTTCAAAAGGTTTTGCCATGACAGGTTGGAGATTAGGCTATATGGGGGCGCCATCTTGGTTGGTCAATGCATGTAACAAGGTACAAGGCCAAGTCACATCTGGCGCATCATCTTTTGGTCAAGCAGCAGCCGTCGAAGCACTGAATGCCAATAGAGATGCTTGTAATGAGATGCGAGATGCTTTTTTGACGAGACGAGGACTGATTGTAGGATTGCTCAAAGAGATACCGGGCTTTAAGGTCAATAACCCTGAAGGCGCATTTTATATTTTCCCTGATATTAGTGCCTATTTTGGTACTTCCAATGGTGACATTACTATAAATAATGCAGATGAAATGGCCGAAGTTTTGCTGACTGAAGCCCATGTAGGTACAGTATCTGGCTCGGCGTTTGGGGCTGATAATTGTATAAGGATGTCCTATGCCGCATCAGAAGATAATATCAAAGAGGCTGTATTTCGTATAAAATCCTGCTTGGCGGAATTTAAAAAGTAAAAGCATAATGATGTGTAACACGAGTCAAAATCACAGCAAATATTAGAACCATTATAAATTTGAGCCATCTAAGTAACCGTGTCGCTATCATATAATATCCTAAAGCATTGACTTCCGTAGTTTTACAGGATAGTTAAATCTATGAGGATGTCTATTGAGTATAGTCGTACCCACATACAATGTAGTCCATATTAACCCAAGGCCCAAAGAAATCCTTTGCTACCATAACCGTCTATCTCGCCTTTAAAATTATAATGAATGGGTATAATGTCAGGTATAGAGTTGTAATTAAGTATAAACATTACTCACATGAATAATAATACAACACCAGTAATTAACTCTACTATTTTATCAAATATAGTAAGGGTTACTTTAAGCTTGGGTCTTGAATACATGATTTAACAACAAAGACCTATCTTCTTAAAATGAAACTTACCACTCTAACCCCAATTAACTTTAAGGAATTACCCAAATAATCCGTCATATTCAGAGCCCCCATTATTAGACCTCTTTAACACTTCAGGTTGTTTCAACTCCAATACTTCGTCGATCTTCTCCTTACCACCTAGTAAAAGTAAAGTAGATTGCTTTTCGTATTCCTCTAGCATTTTGAGACCTTGCTCTTCAAAGACACCATTTTGTAAGTCTATAGAATCCATAAATGATGATGACATCTCCATAAATCTCTCCATTTCACCCACTTTATTGGCCACATCATCAGCTATGACTTCCATAGCTTGGTCAAACATAGCTCTCTTATCAGAATCACCCTTAATGATACTCATGGCTGATCTCATGGCTGAATGACTAGCTCTAATAGCTTTTCGCTCTTGTTCCTTAACTTTGACTTGATCTACAGTGTCTTCTATCAGGATTTCTGAGTTGGAATACATCTTGGTCAGTACACGATATAGAATAGACATTCTATTGTGAAGCACAGTATATTTTTCATTACTTTCTTTAAGTCTAGCAGCCTTTCTGGTATTTAGCAGCATAGCACTTTCATTACCTATTTCCTTGGCTTTTTTGGCCAATAGCATACTATTATTGATTTCTTTATTATTTTCGTCAACTATTGTGATGAGTTTGCGCATTTGACCTTTTAAGTTACCTATCTGAGTGCCCATCTTTTGGAGATTTTTCTGTAGGTCATTAATATAATTTTTCAATACACCTATAGGATCGATGGTAACGAAAAGACCCGTAATCCATCTCATCACGCTTTGATACATGTACGAAACCAGAGTGCGCCATTTAGGATCTAAAACCATGTAAATGATAAGCCCTAATACACCTAATAAAATAACAATACCCACTGTATTAGCCAACATAGCTAATATGACAGCACTAAATTGCAAAAGCAAAAACCCTGCACCAGCTATCATTGCGATAAGGAAAAAAGCACCTGTTTTGCCCTCAGGTCTTTGCCAAAAAGTTTTGGGTTTAATATCTGTACTCGGAAAAGTTGCCATAATTTTCTAATTTAATTAAGTGTAAAAGTATAAATAATTGGTAAATAAAAGTATATTTGAAAAAATATTTTTATAAAATTCTAGTAAATCTTTGTTCATCCTGCTCAATGATTTGAACAATGTAGTCAAAAGACTCTTTAAAATCATCTCTAGTAGTATGAATTTTAGCTGTGTTGGCCTCTATTTCTTGGTTTAATTTT
Organism: Saprospiraceae bacterium; assembly: GCA_036782555.1. Classification (GTDB taxonomy): domain Bacteria; phylum Bacteroidota; class Bacteroidia; order Chitinophagales; family Saprospiraceae; genus OLB9. Next base: position 3,996 of record DAIPYV010000112.1, on the reverse strand, counting down.
ACTATTTCTTGTTCAATGACCTGCCTTTGATCTTGGAGAGCTTTTATTTTTCTTTCGTTTTCAGCCATAAGATCCGTTAGCTTTTTGATATTTATAGATTTAGTATCTATATGGATAGCAATTTGATTTTTTAATGCGTGTGCAAATTGCTCTCTCTCTTTGTATAAAAGTGATTTAAATTGTTGAATATTTTCCGTCAACTTTTCTTTTGTGAATCCCATTGTAGAAGCGGTACTAAACGCACTCTTTATGGCTGTATCCTCATCTATACCCATTTCTTTTAATGCCAAAAACGACTTTTTAAATTTTAGATAGTCAAAATCAGATCCATGTCCTGACTTAATGGCCGCCAATAGTTTTTGGACTACCTTATCATTTAATTGTCCGTTGACTTCAAATAGCTCATTGAGATTTATTGTCATATTATATTTTTACTGGAGACAAAGATATTTAAAAGATGGAAAAGACATATGTTTTTTTCGATAAAACATCAAAAAAGTCCAATCAAATTATAAAATTAAGGGAAAAAGATGTCTTAATGTATATTTGACATGATGAATTTATTGAGAAAATTTTGATGTCTTAAACTTTTATTATTGAACTCATAATCATACATACCTCTTTCATCCCTCTGCCTTGAAGCCTCAAACAATGAGACAGCACAAGCCACACTGACATTAAGACTCTGAACCATTCCATATTGAGGAATTATAAAATTACCATCCAAATAAGATAAAGCTTCCTCAGAAAGACCAGCGTGTTCATTTCCAAACATTAATGCAACGGAGTCATCTAAATTTAAGTCGTATAACGATGATGCATTCTCACTCAAATGAGTACCGTATATTTTACTATAATTTTTCCTAACTGATTCGATACATTCTTCCCTATTATCAAAGATATGAATTTCTACCCATTTGAAAGCACCTCTTGAAGACTTTGATTTAACTAAATAATCCTCTAAAGGCCCTTCTGTTTGAATAACGTATATTTCCCCTATTCCAACAGCATCACAACTTCGTATCACCGCTCCAATATTATGAGGATCATGGACATCCTCTAAAATGACAGTCATATCTTGCCTCAGTGCTGCTAATTTTTTGTATTTAGCTAATCTCTCTTCTGTTAATCCTGATTTTATCTTTTGGACTATTTCCATATTTTAAACCAATTATCACCTTGAAACTCTATGATATCCAAATGCTTGTTTTCAAAATAATCAAATTTGTCATTGTCGTTTATCAATGCTGAATCCTCAGAATATGATTTTTCAACTCTAAATATACTTTGAAGCAACTCTTCCGACTCTTTCCCCAAATAATACTGGAAATTTTTACCATATTTCCATAAATTTTTTCCTAAATACATCATTAAATCATAACCTTTGACAGCGTCTGATGTAGGTATATGACCATAAGTGTCTAGGTATCGTCTCCTAAATTCTTTCATAGCTTTATGATTTGTGTTCACAAAGTCTGACATCACAATTTTCATATTCAATACATGATAAAAGTCAAAGTCAATCTTATCAGAATCATACAGCAATGGCATGCCTATTACTGAAATCTGTCTAGATTTTTCAGCCATCAATTTTCTCAAACTAGAGTACACAAAATCTTCATCTCCAAAGGAATAATTGGGTAGAATGACAGCCTTTATTTTACTATCAGCGTATAGACGACTGTATGCCTTATTGCCAGAATTTAAACTATCCGAAGGCACTATATAAGGTACAAAAAAATCAGAATTATTAGACATTACTTCTCTTGCTGTAGATTGAAAAAAATCCATCCAAGACGTAGAAGCTTGATTGGGTCTTAAAATAATGGCTACTTCACCGCTTCTATAATTATTAATACAATATTCAGTTATTTTTTTAAAATGCTCTTTTAGGTTAGGTTTCAATTGTATATAATAGGGATTTTCCTGTGTAAGTCGTGTGCTGGTATAAAATGGCGAAACTACAGGTATGCCCAATGATCTGCAAGTATCCACAATGGTTTGAAGGTTGTCTTTATCATTGGGACCGATGATCAGATCTGGGGTACCAGCTAATACTAAATTTAACCTCTCCCCTATTTTCCAAATACCCTCTTCTGTATCTATGACGTCTATATTTAACTTAACACCTATTCCACCCAATTCTTCAATGGCTAATAATGCCCCAGCATAAAAATGAAGAAACCTAGAATCTTCTGGAGATTTTCCACTATTTGAGTTAATTGGTAATAGCATTTTAACCCTATAGTTAGGTCTCAAGTCTAAACTATTATTAAAGATGGTGACGGACTTTTTTTCTTGAGTACGGATAGGAGGCCATTCTTCAGTAATATCAGTCCAATCTATAGTATCTGGCTGAACTTCTATTGAGTTGGGCGTGATTCTAGGTTGGACTATTGGTTTGACAGTATCATTTATAGTCTTAACCTCTTCTTGCCAAGATTTAGGCGGTGGTTCTACTTCTTTCTTTTCTTGTGAAGGAACTATCTGTGCCTTATCCGCAATAGAAACTTTGCGTGAGGCACCACAAGAGACAAAACAAAATACTAAAAATAAAACCCATTTATTCCCACTCAATAGTCGCAGGGGGTTTGGTACTGATATCATAGACTACTCTATTTATTCCTTTTACTTTATTAATAATATCTGATGAAATCTGTGCTAATAAATCATAGGGCAAATGACTCCATTCTGCGGTCATACCATCTACTGAATTAACACATCTCAAGGCCACAGTGTATTCATAAGTGCGCTCATCTCCCATGACACCCACAGACTGTACGGGCAACAAAATAGCTCCCGCTTGCCAAACCTTGTGGTACCGCCCAGACTTTTTTAAATGGTCGATATATATTTTATCGGCTTCTTGGCACAATCTTACCTTTTCACGTGATATGGCACCCAAAACTCTAATACCCAAGCCAGGACCAGGAAATGGATGCCGCTGAGTCAAATGACTTGGCACGCCCAATTCTGCTCCAACCAAACGCACCTCATCTTTAAACAGCATGCGGAGAGGTTCCACAAGTTTAAGTTTAAGTTTATCTGGTAAACCGCCTACATTATGATGCGACTTGATGGTGACAGAGGGCCCATGTACGGACACAGACTCTATGACATCAGGATAGATTGTACCTTGCCCCAGCCATTTGACCTCCGGTAAGGCGTGTGATTCTTCTTCAAATACTTCAATAAAAGCACGCCCAATAATCTTCCTTTTGGCTTCTGGCTCTGATACGCCTTCCAATTCATCTAAAAATTTATCATTGGCTTTTACTCCTTTAATATTCAGTCCCATGCCCTTGTAAGACTCAAGTACTTCCTCAAACTCATCTTTGCGCAATAGTCCATTGTCTATAAATATACAATGTAGTCTATCTCCTATAGCCCTATGCAACAATGATGCCGCTACAGTAGAGTCCACCCCACCTGAAAGCCCCATCATGACATGATCATTACCTATTTCTTGTTTGAGTCTCTCGACAGTTTCAGACACCATAGAGGCTGGTGTCCATGATGCATTGCAGCCAGATACTTTCTCAATAAAATTAAGAAGCATATCTTTACCTTGTAAACTATGGGTCACTTCAGGATGATACTGCATACAATAGACTGGAAAGTCATACTGAGCATCATTGGCTTTATATGCAGCAATGACACCCTCTGTTCGAGCTATTACCTCAAAACCTTCGGGCAACTTTATGATGGAATCACCATGTGACATCCACACTTGAGTTTCCTGATCTACATTGGTAAACAAAACATCATCACTTTGTAAAGTCATTTTGGCTTTGCCGTATTCACGGGTGTTGGATTTCTCTACTTGACCCCCTAATTTTTGGGCTACAAGTTGCGCACCATAACACACCCCTAATATAGGATATTTTCCAATGACGCGCTCTAAATCAAAATCTAAAGCATTGCTGTCAAGCACTGAAAAAGGACTACCAGAAAGGATGACAGCCTTGATATCATCACGGTCAGGCCACTTATTGT
>DAIPYV010000111.1:0-11112 GCA_036782555.1 Saprospiraceae bacterium | reverse complement strand
TATTCCATTTCAGATACGTCTAACATGCCGTCTAACTGCGTACCTTGATAGTTCAGGTTGCCATAGCGTAACGTTCTGTTTTCTTGGATATCTATTTGAGTAACAACCGTAACTTGTCCCCAGTTTGGATTAAAATCAGTATTAGGAATATTACTATAGGTATCACTAAATATAGAGACTACATTGGCAGCTTGACGGGTCGGCGTGGGAGCAGCTACCATAGGTACATTAGGGTTTCCACCTTCGACTCTATTGAAAGTGATATTGTCAAAGTAAGAAATATTATCTTGCTGTCTTCCACTTAAATCAAAGTCAGTAAAAATTATAATTCTCTTTAAGCCTCCTACCTCAACCGGCGGGTTTTCCACCATAGAAAAATCAAATGTTAGTTCTTCCCATTCATTGATTTTTGTGTTGGCGACTTTTATTTCACCAGAAGACCAATCATTTGGGTTTGCACCACCATCAAATTTAATACCCACATCACTGATGACGGATTTCCAGACCATAATTTTAACGATACTGTTGTTAGAATTCCAAGTAAAACTACCTAAATTCCCCTCCATCGATTCAGTACCAGCCCAAGGATTACCCTCTTTTAGTGCCGTAAATTTGGCTACTTTTGAAGATGTATTGATGCCTGTAGGATCAGGGTTGTCTATAATTTCTAATGGAGGATTGGTGTCATTTTCGAAAACTGTCCATGTCCAGTTTGCACCAAACCCATTAGGTTCAAAGTTTATAGGTCCATTTTGACCAAATAGCACGGTGGAACCTAAACCCAGCAAAAATGTAAAAATTAAGTGTCTCATATTAAATTATATTAAAAATTTAATGATAATACATTAAGGTCAAAGCAACCTAATATTTTAATACGGTCATATCCTATACCAAAACTCTCATTGTCAAATCTGACAAAGTTAAATTTTGAAATAAGGTCAAAGAATATCGAAAATATTTTAAGGTAAATTACCATTATATTTATTGAAAAACGAGGAGACTTTGAAATTAAAGTCTCCTCGACCCAATTTACTTTACTACTTTATAATCAATTTTTCAGAATATATCTTTCCGTTACTCCCAGCTGCTTTTAAAACATATACACCTGTTTGTAATGAGGCTGTTTTAATAACATTTCCGAAGCCTGTCATAACTTGTTGACCATTAATGCTTATGATTTCAAATTTATAAATATCACCGTCTAATCTAATTATTTCACCAGATATAGCTGGGTTAGGATAAACTTTGAGTTTTGACCCAATGATATTTTCTGTGTTTGAAGTTACGTCATAAAAATAAACATTGTCCACAAAAACAGTTCCACCTCCTACAGGAAGCCCAGAAAGTATTAACTGTGCGATATTTTTTCTATTTGTTAAGTTGGCAAATTGTGTTAATGGAACATCCAAACTCAACCATTCTCCCTGTCCAGGATTTTCTACAACTATTTCGTGTTCTGTATCATCACCTCCATCAAAGATACCATTAGGCCCAAAGTCCACTAATTTCACTCTAAATAAAGTCATATTAGGTGTCCAGATATTCATGTGCATGTGTGTCATTCCAGTGATGTCAATCTGATTAGCTACAGTTTCGATACCCACGAAGTCTAAATTAGAATATTTTTTGGTTGGGTTGCCCTGTATCTCAATATCTTCAAGATCAGCTGCCGACCATTCAGTGCGCCAAGTATCTACGGGTACATCATTATACACATCGCTATACATTGAGATGACACCTGCAGCGTTTCTTGTCGGTGTAGGTGCAGCTGTCATTGGCTCAGTAGGTCCAGATTGAGCATTATAGAAATATACATTATCTACATAGACGATGCCTTCGCCCACTGGAGTACAAGCTAGGATTAATTGAGCTATATTTCTTCTGTTGGCTAAGCCTTCAAACTGAGCTAAAGGTATATCTAATCTTAACCATTCATTTCTTGTTGGATTTTCTAATACGAGCGTTCCTTCAGTATCGTCGCCTTGACCTGGACCATCAAAAGTACCATTAGGACCAAAATCGACTAATTTTACTAGGAAAGTCTCCAAATTGGGTGTCCAAACATCCATATGCATATGAGTCATACCTGAGATATCGATTTGATTAGCTACTGTTTCAATACCTACAAAATCTAACTTAGAATATTTTTTGGTAGGGTTGCCTTGTATCTCAATATCTTCAAGATCTGCAGCTGACCACTCTGTCCGCCAAGTATCTACCGGTATATCTGTGTAAGCATCGCTGTACATAGAAATGACATTGGCCTCATCACGGGTAGGTGTAGGGGCGGCTGTCATAGGTTCACCAAGCGGGGTAGGTTCTTGGTAGTAGAAATAGACATTATCCAAATAGACAACGCCCTCACCTACAGGAGTACAGGCTAAGATTAATTGTGCTATGTTTCTTTTGTTTGCGAGGCCACCAAACTGAGCTAAAGGTATATCTAAACTTAACCATTGGTCTCTTGTTGGATTTGTCAACACGAAAGTTCCTTCAGTATCGTCGCCTTCACCTGGACCATCAAAAGTACCATTAGGACCAAAATCGACTAATTTTACAAGAAAAGTCTCTAAATTAGGTGTCCAAACATCTATGTGCATGTGTGTCATACCCGTGATATCTATCTGATTAGCAACTGTTTCAATACCAACAAAATCTAACTTTGAATATTTTTTAGTTGCATTGCCCAATATTTCAATATCTTCAAGCTCAGCTGCTGACCACTCAGTACGCCAAGTGTCCACGCGTACATCATTATAAGCATCACTATACATTGATATAACATTGAGAGAATCGCGCGTTGGAGTAGGTGCAGCAGTGGTAGGCTCGCCCAATGTAGCGGGTTCTTGATAATAGAAGTAGACATTATCCAAATAAACAGTTCCTTGACCTACAGGAGTACAAGCTAGGATTAATTGAGCTATATTTCTTTTGTTGGCTAGACCACTAAACTGAGCTAATGGTATATTCACACTTAACCATTGACTCCTTGTAGGATTTTCTAATACGATGGTTCCTTCGGTATCGTCACCTTGACCCGGCCCATCAAAAATACCATTTGAACCAAAATCTACTAATTTTATAAGAAAAGTCTCTAAATTAGGTGTCCAAATATTCATATGCATGTGTGTCATACCAGTGATGTCTATCTGATTAGCTACTGTTTCGATACCTACAAAGTCTAAGTTCGTGTATCTCTTTGTTGAGTTACCCTGTATCTCAATATCTGCAAGATCAGCTGCTGACCAATCTGTGCGCCAAGTGTCTACGGGCACATTAGTATAGGCATTACTAAAAAGAGAAATGACATCATCCGCAGCACGCGTGGGTGTAGGAGCGGCTTCTGATGGCTGTGCAAAAGAATGCAGAGCTAGAAAAAACGCAAAAATAAATGTTAAAATTTTCATGATAATGATTTTAATGATTAAAATAAATGGTTAGATAGAATATTGTTGTTATTTGTACTTCAGTTGTTCGTTTTTGTCCCATATACCCCAATAAGCGCCTACTTCACCCTCAGCACCAACTTTCCATGACTCATCAAAAGAAGAGAAATAGAACATCTCAATATTGGCGTCTAATGACCAAAGCTGACAATTGATAAAATATTTCATGGCATTAATAGGGTGGGGAGCTGCTCTTTTAGTATTTTCACCTTGACTAGGCCACCCCGTCTCTGTGATGATAATCTTTTTACCTCTTGCTGCCTCAGTGGTTTGATGATGCATGTAGTGCAAATGCTGTAATGAATCTTCAAAACTGGTACCTTCCCAAAAAGGATAATAATTGGTAAGGACCACATCACATGCATCAATCAATTCAGGATGTCTGCCAAACTCGTAATAGGCATCTACATAACCTACTGTAATTTCAGGAACTTCACTTTTGACATATCGGATATGTTCTAGAAGCTCTTCAAGCGATAAATCATTTCTATAAAGTACCTCGTTACCTACAGCTGCTACATCCACAAGCCCATGTTTACATAGTTGGATGAGGTTTTCGATTTCTATTATATTTTTATCCTTGTCATGACCTAGCCACGCCCCTACAAGAGTATTTATGCCCATTTCTTTAGCTACTTTCGGTATAAACTCATTACCTTCTATAGTAGAAAATGAACGCACCCATTTGATGTGAGGCCTTAGTATCTCCATGCGACGTCGCACTTGCACTTCAGTTATAATGTCTCCGGGCTTTTGACCATCTTCGTAAAGACTGAAACAAATACCGTGTATACCATTATTTAATATTTCAAAAAAAAGATTTTGTATGTCAATAAACGACATATCTTGCATAAAAATATCCCCATTACTGTAGGGTAAGTTTTCAAAAGTATGGACTCTATCAGCTCTATATGACACTTTAATATATTTTTAATTTATTAACAAATTAAGCTACAGCTCGTTTAATCTCCAACTCGGCTTTTATCTCTTTAACCCGCTCTTCATTCAGGCTATAATTCCACATCACCCACAGTGCGAGACCCGCTGTCAATGCTGGAATAACAATATCGGCTATTCGCAAATTATTCAGTGTTTCTGCAGATTGCTGTGGTAAAGATGCGTCAAAACCCACCAATGATAACACAAAACCACCTAAGACTAAGGCGATAGATTGACCTATTTTGACCATCCACCAATATATAGCACCAAATGTGCCTTCTCTTCTTGGCAATCCATTTCTTAATTCATCTAAATCACACACGTCAGCGGTCATACTCATCATCAATGTAAATAACCCTCCTAATCCGAAAGCCATCAAAGGTACAGGAAGTAACAATAATAGTGGCATTTCTAATGGAAAACTTACTACGCCCACTTGAATGGCTTGACCTTTAAATAAGAGAGTAGTACTATCATCTACAACGTTATAGGCCCACCACTTGAGTACATATCCTACTATAGAGATACCGGTAGATATTAGAAAAGCATTTCTTTTTCCGTATTTATTGGCTAATGCTGTCACTATAGGAATGACCATAAAAGCGGTGATAATGGCTCCTATAATAGAAAAGAATGCTGGTACTGAGCCCGCATTTTCGTAGCTACCTTGATACATATAAAATACTATGATGAAATAACTAAATGATGCGACCATTTGGAATCCATTGAACACTAAAAATGTGGCGCCACATAAGCGCATAAAAGGTAGATTTTTAGTTATGTTTACAATATCTCTGTAAAGTATTTTAAGATTGGTTTTTAAGCTAGCAAAATTTAATTGAGCTTTATTCCCAGGTCTAGAGACATCGCCTTCTCTACAAAATATCGCTGGCAGAAGCCCAAAAAACAAACAAGCAAAGCCTACATACATGGATAGTGTCCTCACACCGTCAGCTTGGGTTTCAAATAGATCTTTGTTAGCTATTAATACCCAAAATAATGGAACAATCATCCATGAAATTTGTCCCACTGTATTGGCAAAACCCATTAATCTTGTGCGTTCTTTGGTATCGGGTGTCATCTCATACCCTAAACCTATCAATGGTGTTGAAAATATAGTATTGGCAAGGATAAAAAGTACTGAAAAAAACAAGAAGTACCAAAAGTTGTAGGTAGCTCCATTACTTTCAAACATTTGCCACTGGACAACAAATAAAATGGAACATAAAATGGCACCAACAAATATGTAGGGTCTTCTCCTTCCCCATCTCGAATCTGTATTGTCGGTGACAAAGCCCATTATTGGGTCTGAAAGAGCATCGACTAGTCTAGGTATACCGGCTAGAAGACCAGCCAAAGCTGGGTTTATACCAAAAGCTGTAATTAAAAAGAATGAAAAAACTCCGAGAGCACCAGGCAATAAATTATTTACCAAGTGTCCGGATCCAAAAGCCATTTTTTGGACTATTGGAATGGAAGCGTTTTGTGGTTGGTTTGTTGTCATTGGTCAGATGATTTTTGTTAGGATTTAAGAATTATTGATTGCAAAGATTGTTTATTTAATTTTATATTGAATGTTTGGTTATATAATTTAATTTGTACGTTTTCATTTTTTTTCGTGGGATTAAATAACACGACTATGTAAGATCCATCAGGATTTTCTACTGCCGTTGACATTATTTCATTGTGATCTATCTCACACCCAATTTTTGTTGCTCCAGGTCTTATAAATTTACTAAAGTGGGACATAACATAATACAAAGGTGTAAAATAAATCTCATCAGCGTCGGGATCGACGATTACAGGAGCTACACACCAGTTCTTAAACCAATTGGGTCCTCCTTGTCTATCCAATACCATATTCCAATCAATCCATCCATCTACCCAATTATTAAGGCAACCAATAATATCTCGTGCATATCTATGCACCGGAACGTATTTAGGATGAAGATATTTTTTATCTTCTGGCGCCCAATCCCAGCCCCAGTCAGTGGCCTCTTTGGACCAATACCACGCGTCATTTTTCCATACTGGAACTTGTGCATCGACACATCCTTCAGTTTGAATCAAGTGTTTTTGCGGTGCCTTATTGTGAGCGTACTGTAAGGCTTCTGGAAAATAATCATAAGTACTTGCGTACCAATGTACGGCTGTGCCATCGTAGTATTGGGCAGCTTCTTCATCGCCATACATGACATCCACCCAATGATTTAACTCTTCATCTCTATTTTGATCGTAACCCAATATTTTCACATGAGGATGCTGAGATTTTAAGGTGGGACCTAAATGGTATTTTAAAAAATCATTCATTTCTTCAGCTGTATAATGCATGCTCTCCCAATTATTATCATTGCCAAGAGGCTCATTCTCTATGGTGATACCCCAAATATCAATACCCTCAGCTTTGTAAGCATCTATATATTTATTAAAAAACAAAGCCCATGTAGGATAATATTCGTTCAACAATCTACCACCACGCCAGTCTTTATTATCTTTCATCCATGGCGGGGCAGTCCATGGCGAGGAAATAATCTTAAACCCATCGCTGGAAATAGATTGAGCTTCTTGGATCATTGGGATGAGATCATCTTTATCTTCCTCGATACTAAAATTTTTCAATTCTACGTCATCCTCAACAGGCGCATAAGAATAATTGCTCAAAGAAAAGTCACAAGAATTGATGTGCGTACGGGTAAGCGAATATCTGGCTCCCTCATCACTGAAATAGGCTTCTAATATTTTTTTTCTGTTGGTTGAGCTTAATTGATTGAGAAGACTAGCTGAAGCTTCAGTAAATGATCCTCCAAAACCTGTTATGGTCTGAAATTTTTCCTCAGGCTTTAAAGTTATCACCAAAGCATTTTCGGCTATATCGGATACACTCACTTCTTTTAATTGAGCACCACTGGCCGAAGTTTCATATATCTTTATGATTAAATCATTTTTAGAATTACATGAATACATAAATGCAACTAAAAGTATTAGAGAAAAAAAATTTACAGACCATACCATCATTATCTATATTCTTTAATTTTTTCAACGATATTAGGCGTCTTGACTGTTTGCCATAATAATTCCTCATCTCCGCCAAAAGTTTTTGTAATGGGCTTGCCATCTCGGGTGAGGCCATTTAATACACCTTTATCTACAGCTTCCCAAAGCACATATTTAGCTTGTGATTGTAAATTGATTAGACCAAAATGATTTTCTGATCCTAGAGGATTATTACTATCTTTCCATTGTTCGTCAAAAGCCTCAAAGTAAAAACAACTTATATTGTTTTCATTACACCACTGTGTTATGTATCGATAGTATAAGGCAGACTTATATTCGTCGGTGGCCTTTGAGCCTTCTATACCATAATGTTCATTAGATTGTGTTGCCCAACCCGTTTCGCCAATATGAACGGGTTTTTCTATACCCAACGATTGGATATAATTGACCACACTATTGTATTGGTGAATGGCGTAATCTCTTGAGCGCAGCATGGATTTTTCTATTTTTTCCTTATCAGAAAGCAAGGCTTCATTTTCGGTTACACCCCAAAAATCAGGATTATAGTGTGTGTCGTGCATAGGGTAAGTATGGACAGATATATAATCTACTGCAGCTATGAGCTTGTTAAGGTCCTCTACATGATATTCTTCATGGCCACCCCCCCAAGACGCAAAATTATCAGAACTCGTAATCCAAAGGTCTTTGGGCAAGTTCCCCTCTTTCTTTAAATTCTGCAATTGATTGACCCACTTCAGTATCACCCAAGGCTGCACATAATAACTTGCAGCCCATTTGACCATCGCTTCATTCCCTACCGCTATTACCTTGACGATGTCAGGATATTTATTGGTCAGTTCTACAGCTCTGTATATTTCTATTTCATTGTCTTCACTCTCTTCATTATGATCTACAGGTAAGTGCGTCCAAGCATTTTTACAGTCTATCCAAGCTCCTAACATGAGATACATTTCGAAATTATTGTCCTTCTCTTTTATTTCACGAATAGCTTGAAGCATGTTGGCGGCTTCATCGTATTGTACATTATATGTGCGCAATATTCTGAATCCTAAGGCATGTAGTATTTTCAAATCTTCTTTCAGTTCATCAATAGTAGGTTGTATATCTCGTGTTTTTTGACGATATCCACCATAGCTTATAGCCAGATATTTTGAATTGCCCAAAATATCTGACGCTGCCAAATTTGATTTGATATTGTTTTTTGTTTTATTTTCGTTACAAGATGTCATATTAAAAATTATAAAAAATAAAAATAAAAGTAAAAATAGTGGTTTCATTGTTTTTTGGTTTATCTACATAGGATGATTTAATTATTTCAAAATATTTTTGTCAACACAAATTTTGATTTTTTTTATGTGTCCTTCTCGATTAAATAATGAAGCACTATCCGATTTATTGAGGCCATGGTCATGATATTGAACTGACGAACCATCACTATAGTATACCTCAATACACATTTCCTCACTTACCTCATATATAATGGGCACTTGACAGTATGTAAAGAGCAATTGTCCTTCTACAAGCTCAATAATTTCTTGATTTCCACCAAAATTGGGTACAGTCACATGAACTATTTCTGTCAAAAACTCTGATTTTCGCAATAGGCAAGGCCAAAATTTAAGGTGGCCATTTTCTACCATTATACCTAACTCACCGATACGACACAAGATATCTTCCTTGACTTGACCCGTCATACCAGGTTGTTGAGCGCCTTTGTACATGGGTGTGTGTGAATAGGGATCTGTGGGGAAAGCACCGTAAAGTTTCGGGGATTTATGTATCCCAATTCCGGCTTGAATTTCATAATAATGATCTAATAACCTTCCGACTAATTGAGGACTTTCATTATTTTTAATAGCGAGTAAGCAATTTTCTTGCACTGCCAAAAGCAACTTGGATACCATATGCCAGTATATTGATCCCAACCCTTCATACCCATAGAATGTACCCGACCGTCCTGTAAAAGCCTTGTGATTGAATACTTTTTCAAATATATCCAAGAGCGCTTGTTCCTCTTTTTGTTTTAGAGGCTCAAGCTCTGTTTCTTTAAGGCTATTGAGTGCTACTTTTAAATCATTAGCGTTTTTAAAATTTCCATTGAAATGAATCACACCATTGACATCTTTTTCAACAATGGAAACAATATTCAATGACAAACATTTTTGTATCAATTCTGAAGCTTCGGCATCTTCTTTTTTAATGATATTTTTTTGGAGGAAACCATTTAGGTTTTTGTTTGGATAAAGAATATAACTGTATTGATCTTCTCTGAATAGAGCGCTGTCCTTCATCGAGTCTAATACAGAAAGCGCATCTTGACCTTTCAATTTACCTGAACTTAATACAGCAACTTGACCTTCCAGCATTTCATCTAAGTAGGATAGTTCAACGCCTTTATCGGTATAAGTCATTAAATTGTATGCGTTAAAGAGGCCATCAACTCTTTGGTTTTTATCAATAGTGTTATTGATAAAAGCCAAAGAGTTATTGATAAATCTCTTAAGACCTGATATGGATGCACTTCTTTTTTTACCCCAAAATCCTGATTTGTATATATGATTACGATATTCAGAAGCAGAAGTACCTAATTGGTCTAATATTGTTTTTCTTTGCGCATCATTTATGTTGGTTTGGAGTAGCGGTAGGTGATTTTCTAAAGTTTCTCTCACACTGTGATAAAACTCTATTAATTCGCTGGATAGTTTGAATTGATCTATATCCGTTTTATCTAATACTTCTAACCAAAATACTAAAAACCTTCTCATGTAGTACAAAGTGACCATTGAAACACCATTTCCTACGAGTGCATTATTGGCGTCATTCCACTCTGGTCGCTGCGTATTGAGCCAAATTCCTCCATCTGGTATGAAATTTGACATTTTCGCCAATAAAGTAGCCAATAACTTTTCGATCAAATTAACGTGATATATTTGGTTGTCGTTATCCCTCAATAAGGCGCCATCAGCACCGTTTTGGCTTCTGCGGTCGCGTATGAGGTGATCCCAGTTATGATCAAAATCAATCGTGTCTTTAGGGTTTTTTATGATATCATCATAAGGCTTTATGACATAAGGCACTGCTGCATAGACAAACCACTCTTTATCAAAGTAAGATTGTAAACCACCAGGTTTAAATTTATTGATGATTTCTAAAAACTTTTGCAAATAAATTATCTGATGATCGCCCCAATAGCCTATATATGACCAAGGGTCATCAGGCTCTATCACTTCCCAATCAAAACCTCCCTTAGTGACACGATAAGGATTATAACCGTCAAAAGTAGAGGCATTCAGAAATTTTGACATCATACCATCTATGTAATCTGGATAGGAGTAGGCAAGTGCTTCCCAGTTTTGAAAGATATCTCTCCAGTTTCCTTCGTAATCGAGAAGTTTTTCACCAGTGTTTTCGTCTCTTAGATTAATTGAAAATTTATTCCAAGGACGACTAGGATCTCCATGACGTCTGCTAAATTTCAATGGCAAATACTCCAAAGTGAGGCGAATTAAATCCTCATTTTCTGTACCTATAGCATCTGATGTCAATGAATTGTATAAAACATTTTCGGATAAAGTATTTAGAAATTCGTCAGATACTTTAAGCAAATTTTTATTTGCATTTTGAATATACTTAATAAAATCATTTTTTGATACCCAGTACCCCTCATCAAAAATACCGCCACGCATGATATTGAAGAGAACATTGGAATAGT
>DAIPYV010000110.1:0-11122 GCA_036782555.1 Saprospiraceae bacterium | reverse complement strand
ATGGCAATAAAAAGATATCAGATGGCAAAGTAATTAAAATATAGAAGTTAGAAATCAAAATAGATTGCTGATTTTTGGACCTGCCTACCGAAAAGTAGTGAAGGTAGGTTGCTGATTGATAAAATTAGAAGTTAGAAATCTGAAATTAGAAGTTAGAAGATTGTTGATTTTTGATTGCATATTTGTGCATTGAGCGTGCCAACGTTTTTCGCCTTGATATATTCAAACCGTGTGACGCTTTGCGTTAAATAGCTCTCTACTTAAATTATTTCTTTATCTAGTCAGAGCACAAGCTACATGGTGATTTAAATCATATAGTGCGGATAAAACATGTTGTAATTTTGCGCCTCGAATTGGATATGAAAACTTTTAAAATTTTATGACACGACCTATGTTACTCAGTCCCGTGGGTTCTTTTGAAGCGCTTCAAGCGGCTATTCGTGGTGGGGCGGATGCTATTTATTTTGGAGTAGAACAGCTGAATATGCGTACTAAATCAGTGCCTACTATCACTATAGATGATTTGGCAGAAATAGCCCAAACCTGTCTGGAAAATAACGTCAAATCTTGTCTCACACTCAATACAGTGATGTATGACTATGATATGCAACTAGCGCGCAACATCATCAAGGAAGCGAAAAGACAAGGTATTGATGCTGTCATTGCTTCAGATTTTGCTTTGTTTGATATGTGTAGGCAAGAGGGTATGCCCCTGCATATATCCACTCAAGCTAATGTCAGCAATGTGGAGGCGGTTTCATTTTTTGCACCTATGGCAGACGTTATAGTTTTGGCTAGAGAGTTGACATTGACACAAATAGAACATATCACCAAAGAAATAAAACGCAGAGATATCAGGGGGATTTCTGGTCAATTGGTTCAAATAGAAACTTTTGTACATGGAGCCTTGTGCATGGCTGTATCAGGTAAGTGCTATCTTAGCCTGCACGAAAAGAATGCTTCCGCCAATAGGGGAGCGTGTGTGCAAAACTGTCGTAGGCCTTATAAAGTTACGGATTTAGAGACTGGTAATGAACTCATTGTGGACAACGAGTACATTATGTCACCCAAAGATTTGTGCACCATTGACATCGTAGATCAATTGATAGGCTCAGGTATTTCAGTCTTTAAAATAGAGGGCCGAAGTAAATCTGCTGAATATGTTCAAGTGACTACTCAGTGTTATCGAGAGGCCATTGATGCCGTTATGGAGGGCACGTACACGCGAGAGAAAGTCGCTGATTGGTGGGATAGATTGAACAAAGTATATAATAGAGGATTTTGGGAGGGCTATTACTTAGGTCGAAAATTGGGTGAGTGGACACCCAATCCCGGTTCGATAGCAAAGGAGAAAAAGATCTATATCGGCAAAGCCACCAAATATTATCCTAAAATAAAAGTAGCTGAGTTTGAAATTCAGTCGGGACAACTTTTGCGCAATGAAACATTGATGGTCATAGGTCGCAACACGGGAGCCGATAAGGTAGCTCTTCAGGATTTAATCGTGAATGGTATTTCTCAAGATTTAGCTCAAAAAGGGGATAAAATCACTTTTCCTTTTGAAGGTGACCTTCGGGTCAATGACAAACTTTACAAAGTCATCACTGATAATGGCTAAAATTATTCATTATCGCGACAAGTGCATCGGTTGTAATATTTGTTTTGAAATGCAGCCTGAATATTGGCGTATGAGCAAAAAGGACGGTAAAGCTACTCTAGTCCATAGTCAATTAAAAAAAGACACCCATATATTGAAAATCCCTGACCATGAAGTTGATTTTTCTCTTGAGGTAGCATCTCATTGTCCTGTAAAGGTGATTAAAGTAATGTGACTCTACTTCGAGAGGTTCAATTAAACCATACAGCATAGCGCTGTCTCCTGAGTTTCAGGGCCAATTCTTTTTCAGCTATTAATGCTGCTGCTTGCGTACCGTATTGAGGGAGATGGATGTAAAGGCTTGGACGCAGGAACGAACCATATTGAGCTACAATTTTGGATGATATATCTACGCCTTTTAGGCTTAAGGCTCTTTTTTTGTGTTGTTCATAGCGTTCTTGGGGAGATTTGGTGGTCATGCCTACATACAAGCATTCTAGTACGCCATTGTATTGTGGATTGGCCTCACGAAACTTTCTATTTTCCGAAAATACGGACTTACGAAGTTCAATGACATATGGCTGATACATTCTTATTAAAAAGTTTAAAAATGGACTATCAATCAAAAATATTTGATGCTTGCATGGACATGGCCCGACCCACATTTTCAGCATTCTGACTTAAGTCAATAGTTTTAAATAAAGGTTCGTAATTAGCCTTGAGATCAAAAATAATATTTTCACCTTTTCTATTCAACACATTTTGTAAAATGCTTTTTGAAGTGTTGTTGGAGAGTGTTTCTACCCACACATTTCTCAAAGTATCAGGATTGATTAGCGTGTATCTAATGCTCATTTGTACAGGATTCCCCATAGCATTGACCATTTTATTGCGACTAGTCAATGGGTGTTGGGTAGGTAGATTGATAAAACTGTCTTGTAGTACCGCATTATCAACCCCCATTCTGAAAGTTACTTTTTGATATTCACCAAATGAAATAAAGGAACCCATAGATAAATCAGCGCTATTGCTTCGGGCTATTTTTATATCATCGTTAATTCTGAGTGTATTAGTATTATTGGTGATAGTAGGAATCACTCTCAACGAATCACTATTTTGCCAGAGGGTGACATCAGATAGATAGTACCTGACTTCTACTACATTAAATAGTTGACCCAAATCATTTGTAAAAGTATCTACAGCACGTAGCGTAGAGTCTCCATACATGTGTTGGAATCTGAATATAAGATTTGGATAGCTACAGCAGGCTTCACAAGGATCTAAGGCCTCTACATCAAAATTGGCAGCCAAGGTATCCAAACAGCCCTCCTTACGTTCAAAACACGCGGATATAGATAAAATTAAAACCCACCAAGTAAGAATATTTTTCGCCATTTTTGATACCTACTTTTTTAAATCATCATGTATCTTTGTGATAATTTGTTTGACTTGTGCAGAAAAATCTTTTTCCATCATCCAGCGATAGTAATTGGGTTCGGTTTTGAATACATTTGTCACAGATTGATTGGCATATTTACCAAAATTGAATACGACATCGCCCTGACTATTGTATTTGAGTCTGTTGGTAATGTCTATACTTGCACTATCTTTTATGAATTCTGATATAGCTTGTATATCATTTACTATAGGGGCCGGAGTGACATGCCCATCGCCATCCACGTGGTCCACACCTTCATACATTTTGAGTTGGCCCATAAAGACATCGACAGTTGCTTTAGTATCAGCTAAAGCATCATGTGCCTCTAATAATTCGCCACCACAATAGTATTTATAAGCGGCTTTGAGTGTGCGAGGCTCCATTTTATAAAATATCTTTTGTACATCGATAAGTTTTCTTTTGCTGATGTCAAATGTGATACCTATTCTGTGAAACTCTTCCATCAACATCGGGACATCAAATCTATCGGAATTGTATCCAGCCAGGTCAGCATTGCCTATAAATTCATAAATTTTAGGCCCAATCTGTCCAAAAGTAGGTTTGTTTTTGATCATTTCATTGCTAATGCCATGAATAGCATAAGCTTCTTCTGAAATAGGAATACCGGGATTAATAAAGAGAAATAATTCCTCAGGATCTGGTTTGTTTTTTGTGTATTTAATGAGGGCTATCTGTAGGATTCGGTCTTGTAAGATATTGAGACCTGTGCTTTCTATATCAAAAAATACGAGATCATTTTTCAGGTTAAGTATCATATTTATTTTTGTTCGTTATCTAAGTAGTATTTGGAAAAATTGTCAGTGGATCTATATTCAAATTGGCCATCTCCCTCAATATCAAATATGAATAACGCATCAATATTATTTAAATTGTTCGCCAAAGTCAAAGATTTTTCTAATCCCATGGTCATAAAGGCTGTGGCAAAGGCATCAGCTGTCATACAATCATCCGCTACGACTGTCACGCTAAGAATGTCAGTTTGATAACTCATCCCAGTTTTTGGATTTATGATATGCGCAAATTTATGTCCTGATGCTTCATAGTTATTGCGATAGTTTCCGCTAGTTGCTAAGGATTTGTTAGATATTTGTAAGGGTACTTCTATAGCAGTAAGAGATGAGTTTTCTTTTGGTTTATTGATACCTATCACCCATGGACTTCCCTTGTCATTAAGGCCCTTTGTACTTACTTCTCCACCTATTTCGACCATATAGTTTGTGATACCCAAATCATCTAAAAAGGCAGCAAGTATGTCTACACCATAACCTTTAGCTATCGCACTAAAATCTAATGAAACCCTCGGTGAGGACTTTTGAATACACGTCGTCTCGTCACTATGAATTAAGGCCAATTCATTAAAAACAAGTAATTCCATCAGCTGCATAACCAAAAATGTATCCGTTTTTTCCACAGGTTTTTTTTCGGAATAGCCAAATCCATAATAATTAACTAATGGCGCTATACTAGGATCGAAATAGCTATCTGTTAAATTAAAAATTTCTTTAGATTTTTCGAAAACAGGTACGAAGTAGATATCATTTTCACTATTAAAACAAAAACTAGAATCAGCCTTATTGAATTGGGATATCGTACTTCCTTGGATATATGTGGACAGCGATAAATTGAATTCAGTGAGGATTGAATCTATCTTTGATTTTAATACTTTATCTTCGTGATATTGTAGTTTAATACTGTAATAAGTGCCCATGGTTTCACCTTGAATAACAATATATGGTGAGTTAGAGTCTTTACACGAATATCCAATGATAATAATGATAAATAAGATTGAAAGACGAATGTAATTCATGACTACTAAATTAAAATATTGAGGTTGAGGAAATATCTATAAGGCTAAAGCTTCATTGATGACTTTATCAAATTCGTCAAAAGAAGGTCTTGGTGCGTAGGCATTGAATATTTTACCTCCTCGGTCGATAATTAAAAATCTAGGTATTCCTGTTATTCTATAATTTTGAGCTAGTGCGGATTGCCAAGCCGAAGGCGCATGCCATTGTTGACCTTTCATTTTTTTGTCTTTGACCATTGCTTCCCATGGCAAAGGACTTTCGTCCACGGAAATACTTACAAAAACTATGTCTTTATTTTTATATTCTTCTTGTTTCTTTTCTAAATAAGGGAGTTCTCTGAGACAGGGTCCACACCAAGTAGCCCAAACATCCACGTACACAATTTTACCTTTCAAATCTTCAAATGATATATCATCACCTTTTATAGACTTGAATACATCGTCTGGTGCATTTTGACCTCTTACAAGATGTTTTACATTACTAAAATTTTGTGCAAGTGTTCTTATTTTATCTTCGGGCTGGATATTTTTTTTGAAAAAGTCCTCTTGAATTGTATTAAAATCATCTACGGACGTATTTAGTATCTCTTCAGCTAAATTGATATAAAGTTTTGATTTGATATCATTTTGTGAAAATAACTGATCAATTTGATAGTATTTAACTACATTTTTGGTGTTGATAGAGTCCAATTTTTTTGCTGAAACGACGAAGTCTAAGTAAAGAGGCAAAAGTTGGTGATAGCTAGGTACAGCGAGATGTCGAGGATTGTTAATATCAATGTTTTGTAAAAAGCTATCATAAGTTTCTGACAATATTAAAGTACTGTCAGGATTGAAAAATTTAAAATACTCAGGGTAATACATTTTAATCACAGCACTTTCGAAAGCCATATCTTGATTAAGTAAATTCAAAAACTCTGCATCAAAGACACCATTTTGTTTTTGATAATCTTGGCTATGAATCACTAAGCTCTGAGTTCTTTCCTCTACCGCTTTTATGAAGTCTATTTCTTTAAGAGTGAAGAATTCATTATATCTTTTATCTGGTAGTGTCTGTTTGTATGCGTAATATTCTTGGAGGTATTTATTTTCAGAGAGGTTGTCACCCTTGATCTCTATTTTATTGGGGGTGTTGATGCTTCCATTAATTGTCACCTTATTGCCAGGCTTGATAAAGATAGGCATTTGAAATCGTCCTAACACAAAAAAATAAATTCCTGAATTATCTTGTTTAATTTCTTGAGTAAAGGACCCATCTTCGTTGAGCGTACCTTTCGCTTCAGTTTCCCCTATGAAAACATACTCATTGGATTTAAAATCATTTAATTGACCGCTGATGTCAGAGGTTTTGGGTGTAAAAGGGGATTTTACATTTTTGCATCCAAAAGCTAATATTATGATGCTTAAGATATATATTATGTTTTTGACCATGCTAATTTACAACTTACATTATAGAGATAGTGCAAAAGTACTACTAAAATACCATTTGTTTTAGTACGGTTTAGTGAAAGGAATTTAATTAACAAAGATTAACAACGTAAGCCATAGTGTTGGGATTTTTTCTTAGGAAAAGTATAATTGAAGTGCTATATTTGACAAGTATAATTTGAAAATAAATAAAGCATGAGACTGCATATACGACTCATATGTTTTAAATCTGTAGAATTTTAAACTACATGAAAATACAACGTTTTACTTCCAAAAAAAAATCATTGAAGTGTGACTGTTCTTAATTTTTCAGCTAAATTATTGCGCTCGATCATGACGACTTGTAGCACTTTTATATTGATTTCATATTCCTCAGATTCTTTAGTTGCCTCGTCAGCACTGGCAAGCCATTCTTCTAGTTGTTTTATTATCCGTTTACTTTTTTTGAGTTTTAGCCTCAATACGGCATTATTTGCATCAGCTACATAGTTTTCATCTGGCATTTTTTGGGTTTGTAAAAACATTTCCTTACTATCCCAAGATGCGTAAACATAAGGTGTAGATAATACAGTGATAGCAAATTCTCGGACATCTTCGTCTTCATGTCCTGTAAATAAGCTGTGATTCAAAACCGTTTGGTGACTCAAAAGTTCGGACATTAAATGAATAATTTTTTTGTAGAGAGGAATGTCAAAGTATTCAAGAAACTCTGTAACCTCATCTACGATGAATTGAGCTATACTTATTTTACTGTCTTCATCATAAATCTCGTGCCCGTAATGTACTGCTATTCTACACACGTCTCTTTCTTGCCATGTGTCGTTGGTGACAATGTCGTTGTCTGGATTGTATTTTTGTGGTTTGGGGCTTAACCATTCATTTTCTTTTTTGGTATTTTGTTGAGACTCATTAGGCTGTTCTTGTTCGGCTTTGATGTTGAGTCTTACCAATTTTCGGGTTTCTGAGATGAGTATCTCTTCACTTATATCTAGTATTTTAGAACATTCTTTGAGATAGGTAGATCTTTTGAATGAATCTGGTATTTTAGCTACAGAAGATACTATATCTTTGATGGATTGGGCTTTTTTGATAGGGTCTCCACCTGATTCTTGGAGTAGTATTCGGGCCTTGAATAGTACAAAGTCTTCTTCATGATCTTTGAGATAATCCGAAAAATACTGACTTCCATTGGCTGCCAAGAAAGAGTCAGGATCTTGTCCATCAGGCAGTAGGACTAGTTTGACATTCATATTGGCTTCTAATACCAAGTCTAAACCCCTCAAAGCAGCATTGATACCCGCCAAATCTCCATCATAAATGATTTTGATATTAGGCGTAAATCTTTGGATGAGTTTGATTTGAGCTTTGGTCAGTGATGTCCCAGAAGAAGCTACTACATTTTCTATACCGCCTTGATGTAGGGTGATGACATCTGTATATCCTTCCACCATGATACACTCGTCGTTTTTTCTGATAGCATCTTTGGCAAAATAGAGACCATAAAGAATGTTTCTTTTGTTGTAAATTTCGCTTTCGGGTGAGTTGATGTATTTAGGTACTTTTTTGTCAGCCGAGAGTGTTCGACCCGCAAAGGCAATGACTTTACCACTTAAATTGTGTATGGTAAACATGACTCTGGATCTAAAAAAATCATAACCCGACTGTGAAGTCAATCCCAAAAGCTTGAGGTGTTCTGGATTAAATTTTCTGTTGTTGGCCTTTTGGGTTAAGTCATCTCTCTCCTCCGTGGTGTATCCTAGCTCAAACTTTTTTATAGTCGCATCTGCATATCCTCTTTCTTTAAAGTAGCTTAAGCCAATGTTTTGGCCTTCGCTTCTATTGAATAACACATCCACAAAATAATCTCGTGCAAATTCATTGATGATGTAAAGTGAGTCATTGAGTTCTTTTTGCTGTTTTTCTTCTTCGGTATTTTCAGTTTCTTCTAGTTCTATTCTATATCTCTGAGCCAAATACCGAATGGCCTCTGGAAAGCTAATTTTTTCGTGTTCCATTATAAAGCGCACAGGGTCGCCACCTTTGCCGCAGCCGAAACATTTACATATATTCTTGGAGGGAGATACAGTAAATGAGGGTGTTTTTTCATCGTGAAAAGGACACAAACCAATCAAGTTGACGCCTCTTCGCCGCAAATTGACGAAGTCGCCTACGACCTCTTCGATTTTAGCTGTTTGAATGACCTCTTGTATAGATTTTTGAGTAATCATGGATGAAAAATATTCATATTTGTCGCAAAGATACAAAAAATGATATTGGCCAATGCATAATGGGCGTTCTTATAGATTATTTTTTGCAAAGAAATTAGTAGATTCCCCTCATTAGGTTTTTGAACTTCAATCAAAAGAATTTGTTATTGAATATATTTCGTATCGAGCTGATTTTTTTTGACAATATTTTTTAATTATCAATGTGATTTTGAATGAATATACTCATTCTTTCCCGTAGTGCTGCACTTTACAGTACCCAAAGTATCATCGAAGCAGCTCGTCAGCGCAATCACTTTGTGCGCGTGATGGATTATACTCAGTGTGACTTTTTCATTGAAAGTGGGAGAATGAAAATATTTTTTAATAATCAAATTATCAAAAATATCGATGCTATTATACCTCGTATAGGTACATCAGCCACGACCACAGGTGTTCATTTGATTAGGCAGTTTGAAAATATGAATATATTTACCACGCTCAAGGCTGATGCGCTACTTCTGGCACGCGATAAGGTGACATGTCTTCAAATATTGGCAGGTAATGGCATTAAGGTACCCACGACAATAGTCAATAACTCACTTTATACCATTCCTTATTTGCTCCACCAGATAGGTTCTTTCCCTTTGGTAATAAAACTTATCAATGGTACCCATGGTATGGGTGTGCTCAAGGTAGATGATGCTAAGATGGCTGAATCACTTTTGGAAGCCTTTCACACTACCAACGACAAAGTATTGATTCAAAAATTTATAAAAGAAGCCCAAGGGGCAGATATTCGCGCTTTTGTGGTGGATGGGCAAGTCATAGCCTCCATGAGGCGTCAAGCGCAGTCAGGTGAATTTCGTTCTAATCTTCACAGGGGTGGGAGTGCGGAGGTAGTTGTTTTGACAGAAAAAGAAAAGGAAGTAGCGCTCAAATCAACGGAAATATTGGGATTGAAAGTAGCTGGGGTAGATATATTACAGACGCATCATGGACCAATGGTACTTGAAGTCAATGCTTCTCCTGGCCTTGAAGGTATCGAAAATACCACGGGTGTCGATGTAGCAAGCAAAATCATTCAATTAATAGAAAGAAATAGATAGAAATATGTGGCAAGAGAATTTACCATATAAGTATTCCGAATATGAAGAGATCAATATCGATAACAATTTTGTACTACCGGGTTCAAGAGAGATAATTCAACTCAATGCTGGAAAGCTTCCTTCAGGAACAAAAATCAATGTGGTAGCACACATTATACGGGCCGAAAAGCCAGGTCCAACAGTTTTGCTTTTAGGGGGCATACATGGGGATGAAATTAATGGAATAGAAATTGTGCGTAAGAGTTTGACAAACGGAATGTTTGATAATTTGATATGTGGTACAGTGATATGCATTCCTTTGCTCAATGTTTATGGATTTAATAGTTTTAGTCGTGAGATGAGTGATGGAAAGGATGTCAATCGGTCTTTTCCAGGTCACATTAGTGGGTCTTTGGCTTCTCGGACAGCCCGCATTGTTACCAAAAAAATATTTCCTCACATTGACTTAGCAATAGATTTTCATACTGGTGGGGCATCACGCTACAACCATCCACAGATCAGATATTATAAAAAAGATAAATGGGCTGTAAAATTAGCTCAATGGAGTGGTGCTCCTTTTCTATTAGAACAAGCCTTAATTCCTAGTTCATTTAGGAAAGTAGCCTATGAAGCCGGCATTCCCGCTTTGGTATATGAAGGTGGTGAGACTCTGAGGTTTGATAAGTTGTCTATAGCCAATGGAATGGATTGTATAAAAAATATCTTTACCCATTTAAATATGGCCAATTTTGAGGTAAATTCTGTTAAAAAGACCATTAACATATCAAAAAGTAAATGGATTCGTGCTTCGGCTCCAGGCATTTTCTATTGGCATAAACATTCAGGTGATTTTGTCAAAAAAGGTGAATTATTGGGTACTATACATGAGCCTTCTGATAGAGATAGATTGGACGTTATCTCTCAGGAAAATGGATACCTTATCGGCCACAATAATGCCTGCGTAGTATCGTTAGGTGATGCCTTGTTTCATATCGGTGCGGAGTATAACGAGTTCGTCATTGATTAAAATAATAAAAGAGATTGCTGTCATGGCGTAGCAAAAATGAAACAACTTATTATATGGGAAAAATTTAACAAATAAGACAATTTTACCAATTATTGTTTTTTAAATTTACAATAACCATTCTACTGGTTTTCTTCCATTCTCTATTAGATAAGCATTAGCTGATGAAAAGTGGCGACATCCGAAGAAGGCTCCTCGGGCTAGAGGAGATGGGTGCGCACTTTGGAGCACAAGATGTTGCGAGGTATCAATTAGTGATTTTTTCGTTTTGGCATAGTTTCCCCAAAGCATAAAAACAATATTAGTGTAGTGCTCAGAAAGATAACTGATAGTTGCATCTGTAAATGATTGCCAGCCTATATTTTGGTGCGATGCGGGTTTATGGCACTCTACTGTGAGAATGGCATTGAGTAAAAACACTCCTTGTGATGTCCAAGGGGTTAAATTTCCATGTTGTGGAGGCATTAAACCTATGTCTGTTTGCAATTCTTTGTAGATGTTTTTAAGCGAAGGGG
>DAIPYV010000109.1:0-11238 GCA_036782555.1 Saprospiraceae bacterium | reverse complement strand
GTAATATTGATTTTTTAATCTATTTTTTCTTTTTACTGGCCATCATTTCCTTATCTTTAACTCTCTTTACTGTTTTATCCATAAAATCTTGATAGTCATCATTTAATACTTGGTTTTTTAGCCCTCTGATACAGGTTTTAACTTCTTTATATTGACCCAATTTTTCTTTGAGACTTATCAGTTTAGATAGTATCAAAGGTTTATTTATACCCTTAACTGAAAGAGCAAAATTTATCAACTTCTCGGCCTCTACATCTTCATCAAAATCAATCAATAGTTGTATAAAATATGGATATACCAAAACCGCACCCATATCTGCCGCTAAAGCCTCTTGGAAATAACTTTTGGCGGTAGAATAATCCTGAAACTGTTCCGCATACACCCTGCCATATAGACAAAGTGTAGCGGAATCATTATTATTACCAGATAGCGCATAATCAAGAGACTCTATCGTTTCTTCCAAATTATAGGGATAAGCATCTAATGCTTTACATAAATATCTATCTATCGAACTCATGTTTTAAATCATTTTTAAGTTTTAACCTTTGGGATTTATATCCCTTTTCTACTTTCATTTTTTTGAAATCGGAACCCTTAAATATCCTTGTGGGATTACCCCGTTCTATCTGCATTTGGTTTTTCCACTGAGAGAGTTCATGGGTTTTAAGATTTTCCAGATGTCTATTGCGTATTTTATCTAAGAGTCGTTCATAGGCCAATTTTTTATTTTGGTACTGTGAGCGGCTATCCATAGCAACAGCTTGAAGCCCTGTAGGTAAATGTGTAGCACGTATAGCGGAACTGACCTTATTGACATGTTGCCCACCTGCTCCCGAACTGCGCATCGCTTGATAGGAGATATCACTATCTTTTATGTCCATATCGGTGGCGTTTTCTACTTCAAAAACTCCGATAAACCAATTTTTACGTTTGTGGTCTTTGCGTGTCTCGCTTTCGCCTATCCATTGAATAGTACCCACCCACGAAGTCACAAAACTCACTGTATTGACGCCTTCAATGGATAGTAGTGCTGTCTCAACTGTTCCGTTTTCATCTCCGTCTATTTTTTGTATGACTTGTATATCCAGTCCTTGATTTCTGGCTTCATTTATTAAAATCTGAAGCACCCGAGCGACTACTCGGGTACATTCAGTCGGTCCACGACCTGATGTTATTTGAATTAATTTTTGCATGATTTTACTTTTTATCCATTCTTACTACTTTGGGCGTAAAAGTGCCCATGATATCTACTAATTCTGATTGTAATGACATGACTTTTTTGATATCCTTGTACGCCATAGGTGACTCATCGATACTACCACCGATTAATGTTACACCTAAGTCGTTGAGTTGTTTTTTAACTTCGTGCTGTGTAAATTGACTCTTGCATTGAGCTCTCGAATATAACCTTCCCGCACCATGAGATGCAGAATGGATACTGTTTTTATTACCTTTGCCTACTACAATATAACCGGGCGCTGTCATCGATCCTGGTATGATGCCAGCGACACCTGACGATGCTGGCGTGGCTCCTTTGCGATGCACTATGCATTCTTTGCCATCTACTTTTTCGCGCCATGCTAGATTGTGGCTATTAGTAATGTTGACTAAAACACGTCTGCCCAAAGCTTTGCTCAATCGTCTATGAATATCTTCATGACATGCCGCTGCATAGTCTCCCGCCAGATTCATAGCGAGCCAATATTCCATGCCGTCATGTGTATTTAAATCCAACCATGCGAGATGCTGTACTTGACGTGGTAAATGACATTGTTTCATAGCGAGAGTCGTATAATGTTTAGCTATATTGGCACCCAATCCACGTGATCCACTGTGTGACAGTACAGAAAAATAGCTTCCAGGCAAGATTTTCCATTCGGGTTTTGGATTCTCAATTTCTGTGATTCCAAACTCCACAAAATGATTACCTCCTCCAGAAGTGCCCAGTTGTTTATAGGCTTTGTCTAATAAACCCTTAAGTAGTGGTATCTCTCGAAACTCACTTCTATTAAGTACGGCATGGTCAGATTTGACCTTATGTGTTTCAGTCATACCAAATTTGGTATGTTCGATAAGCAAATTCTTCAGTTCGCCTTCACGACCTTTGATATAGGTGTTCGGCAAGTCAAAGATAGAAAGACTCATCCTACACCCTATATCTACACCCACACCATAAGGAATGACTGCATTGTCAGTAGCCAATACCCCTCCTATAGGTAGGCCATATCCAGCATGACCATCTGGCATCAAAGCACCCTTGACGGCAATGGGGAGTTTTACAGATTCGTAGAGCTGATATTTTGCAGCATCCTCTATCTCGTTTTCACCAAATATCTCAAAAGGCACTCTTTTTGTTTTTAGTTGATGCATTTTTAGTTCGACGGGTTTAACCAAGCTTTCAGCTATTTTACCCCAGATAGGGTCACGCATATAGGTGTCAGGATGGAGCAAAACTTCTTTTGCTTGATTCAAGACACTTTCTTTTTTCTCCCGCTTTTTATATCTATTGAGATATCCGAGAGTTATATTTATTGAATTATTTTGAGGAAAACCCAATTTAATTAAGTCTTTCCCTGAGATTTTATTTCCCATGAATGATTGATTTTGTTTTAATAATAATAAATGATAGTGCAATAGAAATTGCATACTGTATTTGCGCTTGAAATTAAATCTCAAACCTCAAAACGATAATCAACGGAAATTTTAATAGTACTTAAAAATGTGAGTTTTCAATAAGACCTATAAGTCCGAAGCCTCATTTTTAAGCATAAAAAAAGCCCGTTGACATGTAAATCTTCGGGCTTCATATATCTATGGGAAAGTATATTCTTAAGAAAAATGTAGGCCACGAAGTATGCAGACAGTAGGTGCTGCACTGGTCGGATGTATAGTAAATCTGAGCATTATATTCGTGTTTTATTATTTTTAAAATTAAATTAATAGCACAAAGGTAGATTATCGACAAATACCAAGTATATGTTGATGGGTAAAATAAATAATTATTATGAGAAATTTAGTATAAATTAACACTAAATGGATTGTGAGCAAACAATTGACGGCCGTGACAGCTAAAAAACCTTCATTTGTTATCATTTAAGCTGTAAGGATTCACAGCAATTATGGTGGGAGTAATAAAGTTTTAATATGTTGTATCTAAATTTTTTACTTGTAATGGAATCAAAACCTATCTATTCTAACTTCTTTTATCGTACTATTGGCAATATTTCCAGAGTAATATACAAACAATCTATAGTCTCCTTGGCTTGTGCTAAGCTTAGCTACTTTAAAATTAGAAGTTTTATCTTTAGATGTACCTTGATGTATGATATCAATTTGCGAAACTTTATTTGATTTCAAAAAATCACTGATTTTCTGTGAAGCGGTTTTTCGTGGTAGCATTTGTTGATTTTCAAAAATGCAAAGTTCAATTCTATTAGACAAATAACTCTCTATAGAAGATTGATCACTAGATTTTAAAGCATTAAAAAATGCTGTTTCCCCTTGAGAAAATACAAATCCTGACATCAACGTGGCTAATATAATAAAAAGTTGTTTCATACTTAATTTTGTTTTGCTTACCTTTGCATTTTAATAAAAAAATACAAATAAAAAACTGTATCGCTTATTTAACGTAGATGTGGGGTACAATTGTTATAAAAAAGTGTTAAAAAAAATAGTTGAATAAAAAATAAATATAATATGAGTAAAGTAGCATTAATAATTTTGGATGGTTGGGGAATAAATCATGACAAACAAGTAAGTGCTATAGAAGCGGCTAATACACCAACGATGGATAAATTATTAAAAGAATTCCCCAATGCTACTTTGACTACTTTTGGTGAAGATGTAGGTTTACCTGAAGGTCAAATGGGAAATTCTGAGGTAGGACACATCAATATAGGCGCCGGTAGAGTGGTCTATCAAGAGCTGGCGCGTATCAATAAATCCATGAGGGAAAAAGAACTTTTGAAACATACCACTTTCCTAGAAGCTATAAAACATGCCGATAATAACACAAAGAAAATTCATCTTTTAGGTTTAGTCTCTGATGGTGGGGTTCACTCCCATATTCAACATTTATTGAGCTTGACGGATGTGATACAAGAAGTAAAGGCGGCCGATACGCAGGTATATATCCATGCTTTTACTGATGGAAGAGATACGGACCCAAAGTCTGGACTTAAGTTCCTAAAAATAGTCAGTGAGTATATCAAAACTCAAGATACTCAATTGGCCTCGGTCATCGGTCGCTACTATGCCATGGATAGGGATAAGAGATGGGAGCGGGTGGCAGAAGCCTACGAACTTTTGGTCCATGGCAAGGGTATTACCACCAACGATATCTTAGGTGAGATTCAAAAAGGATATGATGCTGGCCTCACAGATGAGTTTATAAAACCGATTATTAGAGAAGATTTAGCTCAATCGGCCCTAATATCTAATGATGATGTGGTCATATTTTTTAATTTTAGAACTGATAGACCTCGTCAACTGACCGATGTTTTGACACAAAGAGATATGCACGAATATAACATGCATAAATTAAATCTTCATTTTGTTACTTTTACGCAGTATGACCAAACATTCGAAAATATTCATGTACTTTATGAAAAGGATAATCTCACTAACACTTTGGGTCAAACTATAAGTAGGGCTGGATTGACACAAGTCCGAATAGCTGAAACCGAAAAGTATCCTCATGTAACGTTTTTCTTTAATGGCGGATCTGAGGAGAGTTACGAAGGAGAACACAGAATTATGGTACCCTCACCCAAGGTACCCACCTATGATCTTAAACCAGAAATGAGCGCTGTAGAGATTACAGACCAATTGATAGATTATGTCAATGAAAAAAAGCCAGACTTCATTTGCTTAAATTATGCCAACGCAGATATGGTAGGACATACTGGCGATTTTGGTGCTGCTGTTAAGGCTGTGGAGACTGTAGATAACAGCTTGAATCGACTCCTTGATACATTGGACAATCATAACTATATCAATGTTGTCATTGCTGATCACGGCAACTCTGATTTAATGGTCAATGAAGACGGCTCGCCTAATACTGCTCATACCACTAATCCTGTACCGATAATAGTAACAGGTCCTAAGGTACTTGTAGAAAAATATAATGTACAATCCGGTAAATTGGGGGATTTAGCACCCTCAATTTTGTCTTTGATGGGCTTAGAAATACCAAAAGAAATGACAAGTGATATTATTATTACAAAACTAGATTGACCTGAAAAGTGATTAAACAGCACATATTTCAACAAAGGTTTCGTAATTGGGTCTGTCAGCCACAGAATTATGGATAAAGCTTTGTATGACTTCACCTGATTTTAGCAAGAAAATTCCTGGCATTTGTAATCCGTCGCCTATCCTTTTTGTGCTAGGAAGCATTTGTTTAGTCGTTGCTATTTCAAAACCTCTCATCCATGTTTTTAGTCCAAAGAGCTGACCAAAAGACCCTTTTACCAATCCAAAAACAGAATAATATTTACAATCAGGATCAGAAACATGTTCGATGCCCTTTAGTCCAAAATTATTAAAATAAATATCAGCTATTTGGTTATTTGCCATATGTACCATGACTATTTTTATACCTCTATTCTCTAAAGATAGTCTTTTTTTAGATATCTCGTCCATAGAGTCTTTACAAAAGACACAACCAAAATGACGTAGAAATACTAAAAGAACAGGACTATGGTCAGAGAGGTCTGCCAAATTATTGCTTTGATTGGTTACTATCATGGATAAATGTTCCCTATTCACCATATTGTTAAGTCAATTTTTTAACGCCTCTGAAACCACAGTCCTCTAATATTGTTTTAATTTTATGTCAGAAATTACATTTTATCAAATACATCCATGACTTCTTTTACAGCTGAAGCTGATTCGTGAAGCAATTGCTTTTCATCTTCATTCAGTTGAAGCTCTATAATTTGTTCTATTCCGTTTTTTCCTAATTTGACAGGTACTCCTACAAAAATATCTTTTAAGCCATATTCTCCATTTAAAGCCGTACATACGGGGAAGATTCTTTGTTCATCTTTTACGATGGCTTCAACCATCTGTGCCGCTGCAGCTCCTGGAGCATACCATGCTGATGTACCCATGAGTTTGACGAGTTCCCCACCTCCAGATTTTGTTCTATCTACTATGGCCGTTAATTTTTCTGTGTCTATCAATTCTGTCACAGGGATACCACCAACAGTTGTGTATCTCGGTAGAGGCACCATAGTATCACCGTGGCCACCCATTAATATAGCTTGGATATCTTTAGGGGAAACATTAAGTTCTGTAGCTAAAAATGCTCTATACCTCGCAGTGTCCAATATGCCCGCCATACCCATCACTTTTGAACTATCCAATCCAGAAGCCTTCGCAGCAGCATAAGTCATTACATCCAAAGGATTGGAAACTACTATGATAATTGGATTTTTTGAGTGTTCTAATATAGATTTTACCACAGAAGTTACGATATTAGCGTTTGTAGAAATTAAATCATCTCTACTCATACCTGGCTTACGAGGTATACCCGCTGTGATGACAACTATGTCAGAATTAGCCGTGTCTTTGTAATCACTTGTACCTACCAATGATGTGCTATAATAATCAATGGGAGCTTGCTGCCACGTGTCCAAAGCCTTTCCTTTGGCCAGATCACCTACAATATCTAATAGCACGACTTGCTTAACTATATCTTTGTGTGCCAAAACATTGGCCACGGTAGCACCCACATTTCCGGCACCTACTACTGTTACTTTACTCATAAGTTTTATTTAAGATTATGTGTTTAAAAATTTTAAAAATATGTAAATATAAGACGTAGGAACCTACTATATTATTTTACTAGTTTTTAACAAATTTACAATTTATAATGTTTATTGATAACCTATTAATTATGGTTTTAATCTTCTTAAAAATAAAATTTTAACAAATATTTTTCAATAGTTAAAAAGTTTCTTAACTTTGAGTTAAAATTTAAAATTGTGGCAAAATACATGTGCATGGACACTTTAAAGTTTTATGCTTTTGGTGTACATAAAATAGACCATCTCCTAAAATATGATCGGTTTAAAGATCATGACAGGACTTCTTTTGATTTATTGATTGATGCAGCAAAATCTTGGGCTGATCAAGATTTTTACCCCTACTATAGAGAAATGGACGAAAAGCCTGCTATCTATCAAAACGGAAAGGTCAAATCTCACCCAATACTTAAAAAAATCTTTAAAGACGCTGGTGAAAATGGGTGGATGGGGCAGTATTTTGATTATGCAGATGGTGGCATGCAGCTTCCTCATTCTGTAGTTAATTGTATCAATCATATCATAGAATCCGCTAATAATCACATACCAGGTTACTTAGGTTTGACCACGGGTTCTGCACATTTGATAACTAGTTTTGGGAGTGAAGACCTTAAGAATACCTATATCCCACCTATGTTGGCAGGAAGATGGGGAGGCACTATGGCTTTAACGGAGCCTCAGGCTGGAAGTTCACTTTCTGATATCACTACTTCGGCCTCTCTACGGCAAGATGGGAGCTACGCTATCAAGGGTCAAAAAATATTTATATCTGGTGGAGACCACGAAGCCACTGAAAATTTTGTTCACTTGACATTAGCTAGAATAGAGGGTGCCCCGTCAGGTACTAAAGGCATCTCGCTCTTTGTGGTGCCTCAATACAGAACTGAAGGAGATAACTTGGTGTACAACGATGTAGCTGCTGTGGCCGATTTTCAAAAATTAGGGCAGCGTGGTTATAGTACTGTGCATCTTGTTTACGGAGAAAATGATAACTGTCAAGGTTTTTTGGTTGGCGAACCTCATCAAGGACTCAAATATATGTTCCAAATGATGAACGGCGCACGTATAGATGTAGGCATGACCGCGACATCAACGGCGACAGCTGCTTATTATGCTTCTCTTCAATATGCCAAAGAACGGCCTCAAGGACGAAAAATATTGAATTCGGGCAAAAAGGATATTTCATCAGACCAGACACTTATTATCAATCATCCAGATGTGCGACGCATGCTTTTGGCTCAAAAAGCGGTGATCGAAGGTTCATTGAGTTTATTGATAGAATGCTCATACCATGCTGATGCAGCCCATTGTGAAAGCGGAGAAGCAAAAGAAAGACACCATCAATTATTAGAGCTTTTGACTCCAATAGCCAAAACTTATCCATCAGAAAAGGGTAGGGAAGCTATAAATTATGGTTTACAGATTTTGGGCGGTTATGGATTTTGTATGGATTTTCCATTGCAACAATACCTAAGAGATATCAGAATCATGTCTATTTATGAAGGGACTACGGGTATCCAATCTTTAGATCTATTAGGTCGTAAAATACCCATGAATAATGGTCAGGCGCTACAGTATTTGTCTTCTGATATTATGAAGTATATTCAATTGGCCCTAGAACATGATAGTTTAAAAACTTACGCTCAACAATTGGCTGATGCCACAGAAGATATTCAAAAAGCATTAAGCTATTTGATGCCTTATGCTATGAAAGGTGATTTTGAAAATTATTTGGCTGATGCATCTATATTTATGGAGATGGTATCAAATGTAATCATTGGCTATCAATGGCTTAAAATAGGTCTAAAATGTGTGGAATGTCTCAATGCCAATGATACACAATATGCTTTGAGTTTTTATGAATCCAAAATAGGAACTATGAAATATTATTACAAATATGAACTTCCTAAAGCCAAATCTTGTTTAAAGATTATGATGAGCAATGATAAATTGACTCTTCCCAATATAGATAATAGTATTTTTTAATTAGAAAACAATAATAACATTCAATCATGAGTTTAGAAAAAATTTTAGAAGGTGTATCCGCTCAAGCAGCTAATGTAGCACCACTTGGAGCCAAACTTAAATTTACATTAGGCGATGATGTCATTTTTATAGATGGCACTGGAGACACCAATGTAATATCACAAGAAGATGGTGATGCAGACTGTACCATCAGTACAGATACAGAAACATTTATTGCACTGAAAAACGGTGAATTAAACCCCATGATGGCCGTCATGAGTGGCAAAATAAAAATCAAAGGTGATATGGGCTTGGCCATGAAACTACAATCATTGATTCAATAAATAATTTCTACTTTTAAGTTATTAAAGCAGTTGCCTTGTTTTGTGTGAGGCAACTTTTTTCTTTTTTAATGAATACAAAAAGTAATGAATATGGGTACTAATTTGGAAAATTTTAAAACAAAGTCTAAATCTTTTGCAAAAAAAATAGCTTGGGTTACTTTGTTATTATTAATCTTATCATCAGTAGGTTACTATTTTTATAGAACTTATACCTATAGCGATGGGTCAAGAACAGGCACAATAGTCAAAATGTCTAAAAAAGGAAATATTTTTAAAACGTATGAAGGAGACCTACACTTGGACAATTCTATGGTAATGAGCAAGGCCAGCATCTTTAAGTTTTCTGTAAAAGATACTAAGACCTATGAAGATTTGATAGCTGTAGAAGGTAAAAAAGTGAGAATTCATTACAAAGAAATTATTGACGCTTTTCCGTGGCAGGGCGAGACCAATTATTTTGTCTATAAATATGATGTGTTAGAATAAATAATCGTCTAAAATTTACAGGGTTGTAAGACTTTCATAAAATTTCTAGATTTAAAAAACTATGATTTGTACTAATAAAAAAAGCTCAATCTATAATTAAGATTGAGCTTTTTTATTATTTCTTGAAAAATTATGGTAATAAAACACTGTCTATCACATGAATTACGCCATTACTTGCAGGTATATTCACACTTATGATGTTTGTATTTACAGCATTTGAGGCACCTTTTAATGTCGCATTAGTTGCATCGACAGCTAAATTAGCTCCATTTGCAGTAGCCACATTACCCGTCACCAAGTTGGTTGAATATACTCTTGATGCTATAACATGGTATGTAAGAATACTTGCCAATACATCAGGAGGTGCAGTTTGGATAGATGCTGCATTTGGAAAGCCTGCAGCTTCGAATGCAGCATTGGTAGGTGCAAAAACTGTGAATGGTCCAGCACTACTCAAGATATCTACTACTTTTGTTGTTCCCTCATTCGCTCTCAATACAGCGGCAACTAGTAAAGAAAGATTTGGATTAGCTTGAGCTAATTCAACTATATTTCTTGCTTCAGGAATCAATACAGCATCAATAATATGAATGATAGCCCCGTTTTCAGCTTTGACGTCTGCTGTAGTTACCTTAGCACCATTGACAGATACGCCCCCTGCGTTTTTAGTCACATATACTTTGGCTGTATTTAAGGTTGTCACTTCTGCATTGTCTTGTGTTTCGATAGCTGATGCTGGCACCAAACTACCTACAACGTGATATGTCAAAATGGAAGCGATTACATTTTTATCAGCGGCTTGAATCGCAGCGGCATCAGCAAATCCTGCGGCTTTGAACGCATCATCTGTTGGAGCAAATACTGTGATGGCTGGATTTTTTAGTGCGTCGGCTAGTTCTGCATGAAGTACCGCAGCCTCTAACAATGAAAAATTTGGATTTTCAACGACGATATCCACAATGGTTTTTGGCGCTACCTCAACATCGTCATCACTACAAGAAGTGAAGATAAAAGATGAGGCTAAAAGTAAAAATAAAAAATTTAATGATTTCATAATATGTTTTTTTTATTTATTTAATACTTAACTTATGTGACATAAAATTACTAAAGGTTGCTTTTGTAAATAAAAAAATAATTTAAATGGTCAAAAAAACATTGTAATCGTATTGTGAACATAAGAGCATATGTCTAAATAATACAATGTAATGTGCTTTAAGTCATACGATTATAATTATAGTTTCAATATTTGTTTATTTGGGAATACTATAATCTATTTTTTTTAGAATTTAAAGCTTTATTTTTTTCATAATCAGTGGAACTTTATTGATATTTGAGTTTTGCCTTTACTGAAAATCAATAGTAAGTTAGCTTAAAAGGCTATGATTTGGAGCTAAAAAGAATGATGTTTTTAAGTTTCAGACCTTCATTTTGAAATGGGTTGTGGATGTAAGATGTAAATTACCAAGATCAATACTTTGAAATATTCCAGCAAAATATGACCATACAAACTCACGAATATAGGATGTGACACTAACTGACATGATTATTTGCATGCGAAATGAAAATTTGATAAAGAGGTAGATGAGGGTATCTCTATTAATTTCAATTGGCTGATCTAAGATAGACAAGAC
>DAIPYV010000108.1:6393-11482 GCA_036782555.1 Saprospiraceae bacterium | reverse complement strand
AATTTATAATAGAGAAATGCCTCATTTTTGCTTTTTTCATTAAATCTATGCAACAACCATGGTTGATTTGTGTCAAGGTTTTCATTTTCCTTATCTAATTGTATATACCTGTATACCTCTCTATTTGGCCTACCGTTAGTTAGTTTTTCATGATAAAATGGATTATTAGGTTTTAATTCCCATAAATCGTATCTATCATATATTATTATAGAGGTGTCTCCCTCAAGCCATCCTGCAACACCGTAAGGATCTGCGCCTATAGGCAAGTCATGCATTTCATCATGAAATGATGAATAATTCCATAAACCCACAAAATTAATAATCTTGGTTTGAACGTCTAAAGCTTTCCATATAGAGTCTGGACGACTCCACCAATACACATATTTGCCCTCAGGAGAAAACTTGGGTGATCCACTCTCGCCAAGTGTTATTAGTTGACTTTGACCAGTTTGAGTATCGAATAAAAAGAGGTCATTAAGGACTTCTCCAGACCAAACCATGGCTTTTTGGTGAGGTTTATTTCTTAACTGCAAAATGAATTGACCATCACCCTTGTTAGAAAATAAAGTCTTATCTTTCTCTTTGTCTTCATACGACCACACATTTTGTGTTTCAAAGTCAAACATAACACCATAGGTCTTCTTTTTATCCTTATCCAATGTGGCATTGAGCTGAGGGAAATGACGTGGTGTATCAAAATGCCAAATCTCAACATTCACTATTTCTTCATCCAAAATAGAAGAATCCTTTTCTGTCAGCAAGGGTTGAATACCAAAAAACAACCTATTTCCACTTTCTGACCAAGTGATGTCGCGGTTTTCTGATATTTCAGATAGAGTCTGACTTTTAATTTCTGTAACGTCCAAAATCCGAGTGAGTGAATCGAAAGGTGTTTTATAATATAAATTATATGGTTTTATAGATTTTTTACTTTCTTCTTCTATACCTAAAAAGGCCATTTTATCTCCAGAATGACTCATACTTAAATTTTTAACTTCTACGAGATTTTCCATTAATAATACAGAAGAGTCTAGAGCCAAATCTCTATATAAAACAGAATAAGTGGCCACAGAATCTCCAAAACAAGATGCATAAATCATATGTGCACTATCTCTAGATATAGCAAAATTTTTAGAATAAAACAATGTATCTTCATGCTGATTATCTAAATGATGAATGACCAGATATTCAGTCCCGCATGGATGTTTTTTCTTCTTTTTCTCGATTGTATCTTGAGCTGATTCCTCCATTTTTTTTGTATAAAAAATAAAGTTAGAATATTTTTCCGGGG
Organism: Saprospiraceae bacterium; assembly: GCA_036782555.1. Lineage (GTDB taxonomy): Bacteria > Bacteroidota > Bacteroidia > Chitinophagales > Saprospiraceae > OLB9. The sequence goes on along the minus strand of DAIPYV010000108.1, from coordinate 10,191 downwards.
TTTTAAAGCTAATAACATTTGGAATTCGTATTGTGGTTTTACTCTCTGTATTAAAAACCACCAAGGTATCCAACGGCATTTTATCTTTGGGTGTTTTTTTTCTTTTAAGCCACCTTAAACTGTCATACTGGACATTTTGAGTAAACACTAACCATTGACCAGAAGGCAGAAGATGCGACTTACCTACCCTATCAAAGGATGCAGTTTGAGATGTGTCTGGCTTGTACACTTTCAATACATTGTCCCCCACCTCTTTTGTCAAAGTATATTTTATCGTTTGACCATCGTCAGACATCTCAGTATTTTTTATACTAGACCATTCAAGATACACATCAGGTGTCATAGTCTTGGTGCCTTGAGCCCAACTTTGAGAAAACATTAAAACCAATACTATCACATTGAAAATCAACACCCTTATCATACTTAATAAATTTTTAATATGCAAATAAGCCGCTAAAATAATAAATTTGTTGTATTTTTGTGGTATTATGGGAGATAAAAATAAAAATTTGCCAGGTATTGGACTTATTGCACACGATGGTAAAAAGCCCGAAATGGTGTCTTTTGTAAATGCACACAAAGATTTACTGTCTGGACTTAAAATATATGCCACAGGCACTACAGGAGGTCACATTATACGAGAAGGCTATGTGGTGGAATGCTTATTGTCAGGGCCATTAGGAGGCGATGCACAAATAGCCACCTTAGTCGCTACAGGTTTTATTAAAGCTGTCATCTTTTTTAGAGACCCACTTGACAAACATCCTCACGAACCAGATGTCCAAATGCTGCTAAGAATATGTGATGTACACAATGTCCCTTTAGCGACTAATAGAAGTACGGCAGAACTTGTATTAAAAGGTATGTACAAAAACATCTAAACTTTACATTATGTATATCAGAGTATTTTAAGTTATTTTTACACATTATGAGTATTTTATGCATAAAAGATATTCTCACAAAAACAAAATAATGCCTCACCATTTAGCACAATTATTTTCCATAATTGATAAAATATTTATGTTTTAAAAACTTATGTTTCTCAATATTTTACTTAACTTTGAGGCATATTGTTGAGTCAGATATCTAACCAAAATTTAATATAACAAATGATTTTACAGCTTTTCAAATACAACTTAAACATATTTTTCTCATATTTTATTTTCTTTTCATCTCTTGTCACATCTTTTGGACAAAATGAAAAACTTAAGTCAGGCCCAATGCTAGGCCCTGTAACCCTTAGAACAGCCAAAATATGGGTACAAAGCACAGAAAAAATCCCTGTTCATGTCCTATATAGAGTCAAAGACTCAAAAGAAGGATTCTTAAAATCGGAAACTGTTGTTTCAGACGCTTATGCGCATACTGCAACGATAGATATCAACGGTCTTGAGACAGGTACTACCTACGAATATGAGCTCTATTTGGATAATCAAAAATTAAAAATAGAGTATCCATTAGAGTTTACTACACAATCACATTGGGCCTACCGAACAGATCCTCCCGCATTCAAATTTGCAGCTGGCTCATGCTTTTATGTCAACGATAGCGACTATGACAGACCAGGAGAGCCTTATGGTGGTGCGTATGAAATAATCCGTCACATGTATGCCCAAAATCCAGACTTTATGCTATGGTTAGGAGATAACACCTATTTTAGAGAAGGTGATTTTGACAGCCGACATGGAATTTATCATAGACAATCTCATACCCGTGCCCTGTCAGAGTTACAATCTTTTTTGGCTTCGCAACCACACTATGCTATATGGGATGACCACGACTACGGACCTAACGACAGCGATTGGACATACCCCCTTAAACACCATGCTTTAGATGCCTTTATAGATTTTTGGCCGTCAGAATCTTATGGTGCAGGACATACAGAGGGTACGACTAGTAGCTTTGTGTGGAATGACTGTCAATTTTTCTTATTGGATAATAGATGGTACCGCTCAGTAGAAACAGAAGGTGGCAGTATATTGGGCGATCAACAGATGTACTGGCTTTTAGAATCATTAAAAGCGAGCAAAGCACCATTCAAATTTGTCGCTGTTGGAGGACAGTTTGTAAGTGATTTACAAGCTTTTGAAAATCACGCTAACTATGCAGAGGAAAGACAAATGATTATTGACTACATTAATGATAACAAAATAAGAGGTGTCGTCTTCTTATCTGGAGACAGACATCATTCAGAAGTATCAAGACTCGAAACAGAGGACGGCATAGTGATCTATGATATCACATCATCAGCATTGACATCAAAAACTTACGATCACAGCAAGGAAAACAATACTTTGAGAGTACCTGGAAGTATCATCGGTGATAGAAACTTTGCCATGATTGAGGTGTCAGGAAAAAGGAAAGAAAGAACGGCTAAAGTGGCTTTTTATGGCACTGACGGAAAAGAGATATGGAATTATAATCTAAAGTTTTAATCAGAAATCAATAATTAACTAAAATGCCGTTGATACACCATTACCATTACATAGAATTAAAAACCAAAATTCTTCTGTTTATTTTGGTTTTCGGAACATTTTTAACTTACGCTCAACCTGTAAGATTAGGTTCGCAATTAAGCTTAGGAATAACAACAGGTGGTTGTGCAGTGGGTTGTGTTGATCCTAATATTTGTACACCAAGTGGCTCAGGTAATCATGCACAATCCAGTATTTTTTACAATATTTCAGTACCAGGAAATCAGTATATTTCTTTAACTGCCCAAACAGTAAATTGTGGCCCCAATGGTCCAGGCTTGGACGGAAGTGACAACTTTCTTGTGAATGGTGTTTCTCAAGGTCCATTTTCTAATGACCAACTGTTGGACTACATGGGTTGTTTTTACAATCCATGTCCTACTCCTATAGACATAACCATTGAATTAAGCGTCAATCGTCGCGACGAAGTAGTAGAATTAGATTGGACATTTAGCACTGTTGATCCTGGAGGGTCTTGCATAGCATTAGGGGCACCCAGCACTCCTGTTTTTACGCAACTGCCTGACATCTGCGAAGGTGGTGTCATAGACTTACCCAACACATCCAACAATGGTATAACGGGCACTTGGTCTCCCGCACCGGACAATACACAAACGACTACATACACTTTTACACCAAGTAGTGGGAATTGTGTAGAAGAAGTAGAGATGACTGTCACTGTCATTCCATTGATAGTCGCTTCTTTTGATTATGATGATTTTTGTATCCCTACATCAACGGGAGCAATAAATATAGCTGTCCCTGGTGGTTCATTTTCATTTGATCCTAACCCAGGAAATGGTGCCACAATAGACCCCACAACTGGAGTTATATCTAATGCCCTCGTAGGAAGCTATAGTATCCGTTATATACCTCCTGGTGCCTGTCCTGACATGAATACGGTTACCGTGATGGGTATAGCAGAAGAAGACGCATCTTTTAATTTCGATAATTTCTGTGCTGGTGACCCCAATGGCCCTACCAATATAATAACATCCGGAGGTACATTTATTTTTGACCCTGTGCCAGGAGATGGAGCGACAATAGATCCTAGTAGCGGAGAAATTACTGGTGGTGTAGGTGGTGCCACTTATACAGTGAGATACACAACTTCAGGCCAATGCCCAGGCACGACTACGAACAACGTTACTGTCACAGCCACTCAATCAGCTTCTTTTATATTTAACGATTTTTGTATCGGTAGCACTAATGGACCTACTAATATAAGTCCTTCTGGAGGAACTTTTTCATTTGAAAATCCACCTGGTGATGGCGCTACCATAGACCCCAATACAGGACAAATAAGTAACGCTACAGCCAATAC
>DAIPYV010000108.1:1569-6293 GCA_036782555.1 Saprospiraceae bacterium | reverse complement strand
TACAGTGGTCCAGGACCTTTGCCTTCAATAGATCCTAATACATTTACCATTACTATTCCTACTATTTTTTCAGGAAGCGGCTCCCTTGTATTGACAGGAATATCGGACGCCTCTGGCTGTCCAGGAACTGCTTCTGGTAGTTTTTCACTGACCTTAACCAATGCTCCAACCGCTAATCCTGCTGGACCTTTGACCGCTTGTGCAGATGCAGACGGTAATGGTACTTTTGACCTCACGTCTCTCGACAATACTGTCAATGGTGGAAATGGCTCACTGACTGTAGAGTGGTTTGAAGATATGGATGCGACTATTCCTATCACAAATCCCACAGCTTATATTTCTATGGGCGGAACAGTTTATGCCCGGGTATCAAATGGATCTTGTGAATCACCCACAGTGCCTGTAACTTTAGTTGTGGAAACGGGAAGCGTACCCTTTATCAGTATGCTTTGTGCTGAATCAGGTACTGATAATTGTACCATATGTGTCACTAATGGCAATTTTGACCTAGATTTTCTATTTGGAGATAACAATACTTACACGGCCACAGTCAGAGATAATAATACTGGGCTGGAATACTCCGGACAAGTGAGTAATGTTATTCCGCTTACAGTCAGTTCCAATGTATCTACTACATACACACTTATCAACTTACAGCCACTAACTGGTTGTCCCAATACAGCTACTTACTCTGACATAGTGACCATAAATATAGTTTTGGCTCCAAATATCGATCCTGTGACTATCGCACCTTCTTGTTTCCCTATTACTTTGCCACCCATTACGGGATCCAATCTATCAGGCAACGAATCTTATTATTCGGGTCCTAATGGAACTGGTACACCGTTTTTGGCAGGTACACAAATTGCTACCTCACAAACCTTATATATATACGACTCTAATGGCGGTTGCGAAAATGAAATCCAAATAGATATAGTTATCAACCCATTAATAATGATTGATGATATATTAGATTTTGAAGATTGTAGCAACATCATTTTACCTACCATAACAGGTACGGGTGTTTCACCCAATGCATTTTTCAATACTATGTCTGACGGTTCAGGAATTTCTTATTTTTCGGGAGATATTATTTCCACTAATGTATTTCTTCATGTGATAGATCCTGATGCAGACCCTAATTGTTTGGGAAATTCCGTAGAATTTTCAGTAACAATTCACCCTAAACCTGATACCCCTATTATAACTACTGATTGTACTGGTTCTACCTCTACTCTGACCATTACCAATCTACCACAACCTGACTTTTCAGCGAGTGTCAATGGTGGGCCATTTCTACAAACTGATACCTTTACAGAAATACCCAATGGCACGGTAAGTGTCGTCATTAGAAATGATATCACTGGCTGTGAATCCGATGCAGAGACCATAGTATTAAATTGTGGTTGCGATGAGCCATCTAATATATTCCTTTCCTCAGCTATAGATACATTTTGTGTAGCTTTTGATCCTAATATTAGATATTTTGTTATTTCAGATTCTATTACTTTTGATACGCCTACCACCTCAGTCACTGTTACTACTAATGGTGCTGGTTCATTTTTCGCAAATCAAGATGTCTTTTTTATATCGCCTTTTTCCATAGCCTATGAATATGCCGCGTCTGATATAGGAAAAACTATAGAATTTACATTAACGACTAATGATCCTGACGGTCCTGGTCCATGTCAACCCTTTGTGACTATTTACAGGATGGTATTTGGTGACGGTCCGACAGCTATGATCACAGGACCTACAGAGACGTGTCAGTATGGATCTGTTTCTTTAGCTATTAGTGGCTCCATTTCTACCTTATGGTTGGATGGGAATACAGAAAATCCTCGTACTTTCACCAATCTAGATAGAGACACCTTCTTCACAGCGATAGTAGAAAACAATTTTGGATGTAGAGATACAACTACCCATCAAGTCCAAATTAGAAATTTTTCAGCGGGACTCGATAGTTTGACTAGTTTTTGTGTTTCTACACCCGCAGAAATAAACTTAAACAACTACTTAAGTGCTGATGCCATAAGAGGTGGCGTCTGGAAAAGAGGTATGGATACCATATTTAACTTCATGACCTTTCCAGTTGTTTCTTTAGGTTTAGGCACACATCTTTTAGATTACATCATAGAAGATACTGACTGTGGTAGGGATACAGCTTCTCTTACTATCAATATTAGAGATGGTAACAATGCGGGTATGGACAATGTAGCCATCATTTGCCAAACAGTCAACGCCGTCAATTTAACAGATTCTTTAGGTATGCATGATGTAGGTGGTATGTGGCAAACTGTCACTATGAATGCACCCAATATCAGTAATTCAGGTGTGGTGAATATCAATAATAATGTCTCGGGTATTTTTCAGTATTTATACATCATCACTGACAACGGGTGTCCACCTGATACGGCCCGTATCACGTTAGATATCAAAGAATACCAATCCAACGACCAATTTGATCCTATTTTGAGATGCGTGGGTTCGACAGTAGATTTAGGCGACATAATAAGAGGCGCCCCATTTTTCGGAGCTATTCTCAATGTCAACAATTACAATGGATTAGTGGGCACTATGTGGAATACAGCTGGATTCAGCCCCGACACCTATACGTTTGAATACCTAATAAATAATGAAGTTCCATGCGAAAACTCTTCAAATGATCTTGTCGTCATACTTCAAGAAAATCTTAATCCTGGTAGTGATAATGATATATCCATTTGTGCCGGACAAAGTTTAGATCTCAGGACCTTATTAAGTTCCGATGCAGATCTTGGAGGCGTTTTTATTTATAATAATCAGGAAATACCTAACGGCATCTTTGCACCATCAGAAAATTTAAGCTCATATACCATACAATATAGAGTGGGCGATGGAGTGCTATGTCCATTTCAAGAATCGATCATCACAGTCAATGTCTTCCAAGAACCTAGTTTGAGGATTTTGCCTGTCAATGATGTGTGTCAAGGTGATCTTTTGTCTATAACCATAAGCCACAATGTAGAAGTGGGCGGAACATTCTTTTTTACCGTTCAAAATCAAAACAGTACTTTCAGTGCTCGTGAAGCTATCAATTTATCTACTGAGTCGATGTCTATAGCGCTTTCTTTTTCCGTTATTCCACCGACTACCACACCTTCATTTTTTGGCCTTCCTCCTGGTCAATTAATCACGCTTTTATTAGATAGTGTGGTGACAGTGGATGGCTGCGTTATTGCAATCAATGAAAGTGTTTCGTTCAATACGTTACCATTGAATAACCTTAATATTACACGTACAATTTGTACGACTGACCAATTCACGATAAACAATGAAGTATTTGATGTCAATAGACCTAGCGGGACAGTAATGCTGCCCAGCATGAGCACTGCGGCATGTGATACACTAGCTAATATAAGTTTAAGTTTCTACCCTGCAGCTATAGGACAATTTGAACAAACATTCTGCAATGAAAATGGAACTATTAACATTGGAAACGAAACTTTTAATTTCATTAGACCTTCAGGTAGTGTTTTGTTGCAGGGTGCTTCTGCCAATGGTTGTGATAGTACCGTTTTGGTCAATTTGATATTTGATCCCATAGTTGTGTCAGGTTCATTTACTTTGTCCACATGTGATGAATCTTATCAATATACCGTAGGTAACGAAGTATTTGATATCAATAGGACGAATGGCTCAGTACTATTGCTGGCTGCGGCTGTAGGCGGATGTGACAGCTTAGTTACTGTCAGTATCAACTACTTGGACTTTGTCGTAGAGTACTCAGCAGAACCTACATGTGGCAATAGACCCGCCACTTTCACTATAACCTCCGGCACACAAATTGGCCCTTATACGCTCTCAGATGGAACGGGAATATTAGGTACCACACCGACACTACCCTATTCAATTATGTTGCCACAAGGTAATTATGATATTTTAATCACCACAGATAATGGATGTCGAGACAATTTGGATGTCATAATAGAAGAATTACAAGCACCTGAAGTCACTTTAACTCAGTCCTTGAATTCAGATGGCAGTATTCAAATATCAACGGTAGCGTTTCCAGACATTATTAACAGTTGGAGTTGGTCACCAAGAAATACACTATCTTGTAGCGACTGTCCAAATCCAATAGCCAATCCATCAGAAACCACGACTTATACCTTAAGTTATATTTATGGTGAAGATTGTACAGGTACGCGTCAAATTACACTCAATCGAGCAACAGGTAAAATCATTTTACCCAACATTATCTCTCTCAACTCAGGGATAAACAATTCCTTTTATGTCACGATGCCAGAAGGTGTCACAGGTACTATAAAGTCTATGCGTATCTATGATAGATGGGGAAATGCAACGTTTATAAAACAAAATGTAAAACCCAATGATCCGATTGAAGGATGGAATGGTAATTTTAATGGCAGAAAAGTGGCTAGCGGTGTCTACGTATATTATATAGAAGTGTTGTTAGATGGTAAAACTAAAATTGACATTTATAGCAGTGATATTACAGTGATAGAATAATTTTTATAATTTTTGCTGTTTGTTTCAAAAAATATATTTATGTTTGTCACTTAAATTTAGTTTATGATTCAATGGCTCGCTAGTGGCATTTTAAAATTATGGGGATTAAAGATAACTGGTATTGACCCTGAAACAATTCCAAAAAAACTTTATATAGTCTATCCTCATACATCCAATTGGGATTTTCCTGTCGGTATTCTTATGAAATTTGG
>DAIPYV010000108.1:0-1469 GCA_036782555.1 Saprospiraceae bacterium | reverse complement strand
AAACAAAGAAATACATTATAGTGAACCTTTTTACACAACTGGAGTTTACCGTGAAGATTTAAAACATATTATTAATCATTTCCGTGGCACAATCGGACGTATTCCTGAGAATGCCTGCCAATGGGAAGATGAGGATTTATAAAACACCATTATAATGATTTCAAAAAGAATAGTTTTTTATGCGGCTTGGGTTCTAGGAATTGCGCTGCTTTTGTCTAATGCTACAGGTGTACCTCAAGCAGTGAGTAAAGCACCAGGCGAAGCCAATAACAATTCATGTGCTACATGTCACAATCCTGGCAGTAATTTCAATCCCAAAATAACTTTCGAAGTCAAAGATTCGGACTCAAATTTTGTAGCCACCTACTTGCCTGGTCAAAAATATAGAGTCACTGTCAAAGTGACCGGAGAAAACTCACCGCGAGGTTTCGGCTTTCAAATGGTAGCATTAGACTCGTTGGCCAATGGTGACCGTGGAATGTGGAGTAATTTTGGAGATCGTGTGCGACAGATCAATTTGACACCTATGGGCAATGCTAGGAGATATGTAACACAATCCGGTGCAAGTACTACAGGGGTATTTTCAATGGATTGGACAGCACCTAATGAAAATGTAGGCCCCATCAAGTTTTACTATACTGGATTAGCCGTCAATCTTAATCGAACTACTTCTGGCGACGCCAATGTTTTTGCCAATAGTACCTTACAACCTCAGACACCAACATCTATAGAAAGCGTTGCAAAAGTTTCTATAAAACTCTATCCAAATCCTGTACACAATCAAATCATAATTGAGGGGTCTTCAGAAGGAGAATTGAGAATATATAATACTGTGGGCCAGTTTTTTAGCTACAAATACCAAAATGGTCAATCCATAGATATCTCTCAATTAAACTCTGGATTTTATCGAGTAGATATACTCAACAAAGAGCTTAAAAGTATACATACTCAAAGCATTATCAAATTATAATAATGTCATCTATTCCTAAAGTTGTGATGGTCAATTATCTCAATTCAAAACCCTTTGAATTTGGATTAAGACAAGCTGAGAATCAAGGAAAAATAGAATTGATCACGGCACATCCAGCGGATTGCGCGGCCATATTTGAAAGTAAACAAGCAGATGTGGGACTGATACCCGTGGGCGCACTCAAAGACATGAATGACTATCGCATCATCAGTGATTATTGCATAGGGTGTGACGGTGAGGTGCGGACTGTATGCATAATGAGTCAAAAACCCTTAGAACAGTGTAAAAAACTTTTGCTAGATACCCATTCCCGCACATCGGTTCTATTGGCTCAAATCCTTATCAAAGAATATTTTGACTTAGACTTGCCTCACGAAAAATATACTATCACAACACCCCAACTTCCCCCTGACGCCGCGGTACTGATGATTGGTGACAAAGTTTTTGAGCACGAACGCTCTTTTAGGTATAGTTATGATTTAGGGTCGCTATGGAAAGA
>DAIPYV010000107.1:0-11734 GCA_036782555.1 Saprospiraceae bacterium | reverse complement strand
ATTTAATGTCACACTCACCTTTTTATTATTTTTCTTTTTTATTATGACGTAGAACTATTTAATCTGCGAAACTCTTTTTTATTTAAAACTTTACAAATTATTGATAACCAATAAAATAAAAATGAACCTATGAGGGATATATCCGTTTATAAATGTTTGTGATACGTTTGTAAACGGTACTTATTGGTTACCAAACGCAAATATAAGTTATCTTTTTTAACTTATAAAGAAATTGTGATAGTAATTTTATAAAAAGAAAACTGGCCTACTTGTTAATTGTTTAATTTTATGGAAGTTGCTTTTTGATGAAAAGAATTAACATTAAACCGAAATTGTCCATATTTTTGTTATGAAAATGTTCTCTGGCTAAAAAATTATATAACATTTTCCTTAATTATTTGTATTAATTGCCCTACAATGTCTAATTTTGCAACCTTAAATTAAAACGATACAATGGCTGAGATAATAAGAATGCCGCGATTGAGCGATACAATGGAAGAAGGAAATATCGTCGCATGGCTAAAAAATGAAGGGGATCCAGTAAAAAGTGGGGATATTTTGGCAGAGGTAGAGACTGATAAAGCCACTATGGAGTTAGAGAGTTATTTTAATGGCTACTTACTTTACATTGGCATAAAATCAGGTCCAGTACCAGTAGATGGTATTATTGCTGTCATTGGAGATAAAGGTGAGGCCTTCGAGCATTTATTAAAAGAAGATAAGCCTGTAGCTGCGGCTAAAGAAGAATCTGCCAAAGAAACATCACCAGCACCATCAGCTGAAACGCCAAAAGTAGAAACTGCATCTACACCAGTTGAAACAACAACGACTACTACAAGCGAAGGCGGTAGAGTTAAAGCTTCTCCTTTGGCCAAGACATTAGCATCTGAGGCGGGCGTGTCTATTGAAAATATACCTGGTTCGGGTGATAACGGTAGAGTGGTCAAAAAAGATGTAGAAACCTATCTCACTCAAAAACCTGTTCAGGCGGCGGCTGCACCGGTAGCCCTTGCAGTAGAAAGTGATTTTCAATATGGAGATGTACCGACTTCACAAATGCGTAAAACTATAGCTAGAAGACTAGGGGAAAGTAAGTTTTCTGCGCCACACTTCTATTTAACTATAGAAATCAATATGGACAATGCCATAGCATCCAGAGCCGCTATCAATGCAATCAATCCTGTCAAGATATCTTTTAATGATTTTGTGGTAAAAGCATGTGCTGCATCACTTCGCAAACATCCCGCTATCAATTCTTCATGGTTTGGAGATAAGATCACTTACCATAGAGATATTAATATCGGTGTAGCTGTGGCAGTTGAAGATGGTCTGTTGGTTCCCGTGATTAGGAATGCAGATTTAAAATCAATGACACATATCAATCAAGAGGTCAAAGAGTTGGCAGGTAAAGCTAAAAACAAAAAACTGACCCCACAAGAAATGCAAGGTAATACATTTACTATTTCTAACTTGGGCATGTTTGACATTGATGAGTTTACTGCTATCATCAATCCACCTGATGCATGTATTTTGGCAGTTGGGTCTATAGTGAAAAAGCCTATAGTCAAAAATGACCAAATAGTCGTGGGCAATATAATGAAAGTAACACTTTCTTGTGACCATAGAGTCGTAGATGGCGCTTCGGGAGCCCAGTTTTTAGCGACGCTTAAAGCTATGTTGGAAAATCCTGTTATGATGGTTGTGTAATGTTATAATAGATTAAATATATAGAAAAAGAGATGACAAGTTTTGAGCTGTCATCTTTTTTTTTAGGACATAAGATGATATGGTCAAAAACATAGAAATTAAGATTTTTCCTGACAAACTGCATGATACAGTGTATCAGAGGATGCTTATTGATCAAAAACTCAAAAGCCAATCTCAACATGTTACTGATTTTATATTAAAACGCAGATCTATTGATGCTAGAGGTAGTCGGCCCATGTATGTTTTGCGCTACGATGTCTATTTAGATGAAAAATACCAACCAGAGACTACCTTTAAAAGTCGGTACCAAAATGAGAGTCAACAACCCAAAATTTACATTATTGGGGCTGGTCCAGCTGGTTATTTCGCAGCATTGGAGTGTCTAGAGCACGGATATTGCCCTGTTGTTTTAGATAGAGGTAAGGATGTAAGAGAAAGACGAAGAGATTTGCGGGCTATCCAACAATTTGGAACAGTCCACCCAGATTCCAATTATTGTTTTGGTGAGGGAGGCGCTGGCACTTACAGCGATGGTAAACTTTATACCAGATCTCAAAAACGGGGGAACATCGAAAAATCATTACAAATACTCGTCGAACATGGTGCCACTCCAGATATTCTGATAGACGCTCATCCGCACATAGGTAGTAACAAATTGCCACAAATCATCTCCAATATGCGACAAACTATTGAGGATTTTGGTGGTCAAGTTTTGTTTGGACATAAAGTAGTGGATTTGATTATTGAAAACGATACAGTTAGAGGTATAGTATGTGAAAACGTAACTTTTGAAGCCGCACGAGTAGTATTGGCTACAGGACACTCTGCAAGAGATATTTATCACCTTTTGGATAATAAAGGTATAAAGATGGAGCCCAAGCCTTTTGCATTAGGTTTACGCATAGAGCATAAGCAAGCCTACATAGACAAAATGCAGTACAATCAGTCTGAGAGAGAGGAAAATTTACCAGCCAGTAGCTATGCTGTGGTGGCCCAAGTGGAAGGCAACGGTGTCTTTTCATTTTGTATGTGTCCAGGTGGCCTTATAGTTCCTGCCAGTACAGCTCCAGGAGAGATAGTCGTTAATGGGATGTCATTGAGTCGGAGAGACAGCCCCTACGCCAATTCTGGATTTGTGACGTCCATCGAGTTGGAAGAATTAGAAAAACACGGATTTAAAGGTGTTTTTGCATCTTTGGACTTTCAGAAATCTGTAGAGCAAGCCATGTTTAATGCTGGAGATGGCTCGCAAAGAGCACCAGCACAACGAGTCAAAGATTTTGTTGATGGTGTGTTGTCACCGGAACTTAATTCCACATCCTATATTCCAGGGCTTCACTCAGCTCCATTACATAAAATACTTCCTGACTTTGTTTATCAAAGATTGAGAAAAGGTATCATAGATATCAATAAAAAAATGAATGGCTACATGACCAATGATGCCAATATAGTCGGTGTGGAAAGTCGTACCTCTGCCCCGATTAAAATACCAAGAGACAAAGACACGTGTCAGCATCCAGACATCAAAGGACTTTATCCATGTGGCGAAGGTGCAGGATTTGCCGGAGGTATATTGTCAGCTGCGATGGATGGACAGAATGTTATCAAAGCTATAGGACAATATGTAGACAGACAGCCCCAAGTATGATTCGATTAAAAGTAATAAATACTATCACTGTTTTTTGTGCTTTGACTCTTTGGAGCTGTGGGACGGGCCCATGGTACATCCAAAAGGACTTATACCAAGTTTATAAAGAGCCTATTGTGTCTAACTCAACAATACCATTCAGAACTAATGGATTCTATGCTCAAATTACTGATGTGGATAGCGTTGATTATTCCAAAAACATCTTAATCTTTGACAATAATGGTTATTGCATATGGACAAACTATGAAGAATCGATTAAAAGTATGGACAATATCATCTACATAGAGGCAGAACTTGATTGGTGGAAAATAAACAATGATTCCATAATCATTGAAAGTTATGGAGAGACTAAACGTCTTATAAAAACAATGGTATGGTGGTACAAAGGGAGATTAGTCAATGACTCCATTATTGAGCTATCATATCAAGATGATTATTATAGAATGGATGCGTTGAGATTTAGATTTATTGAATCTGATGTTATTCCTAAGTTAAGAAATGTGGCTCGATATATGTCTAAAGAATGGTACAAATCAAATTTAGATGCTTCTCGTCAGTAAAAAGCAATAGTTGTAAAATTACCACATATACATCACTATTTATAAGACTTGTTTACTATGAGTGAGATAGCGATATGAATAATTTTATGTATCGTTGGAATTTTTAATAAATACTATTGACCTATGAGGGTTAAATATCAAAAACAATATGGACAATATGAAATTATCACAAATTTGTTAATACCTTTGTGATTAAAGATGATATTTTTGAACAAATTGAAGCACATATCAAAGCACTTTTATTTCCATCCGCACTTTTATTATTGGGTAGGAGTGGTAGTTGTTTTTTTTGTGTTGTCATTTTTTATCCCCATCCTATACATACCTACACATTTTGCGCTGTATTTATTGGTAGGTCTGACATTATGGGATGCTTATCTCCTTTTTAATAAAGAAAATGGTATCGCTACACGGCGTATCATGCCAGAAAAACTATCTAATGGTGATGAAAATGAAGTGGTCATCAAAATAAAAAATCAGTATAATTTTACCATCGATACAGAAATCGTGGATGAAATTCCCGCGGAGTTCCAGTATAGGGACTTTGAAGCTTTTGCGACTATTTCCTCCAATAATCGATTTGATTTAAAATACTTCTTAAGACCCACTTTCAGAGGTTTGGTTTCTTTTGGGTCTATAATTGTTTATGTAAACAGTCCCATTCGACTTGTAAAACGGAGGTATATGACAGAGTCAGATCAAAAATCAGCAGTCTATCCTTCATTTCAAAAGATGAAAAATTACCATTTGACAGCATTACCGTCCCAACTGTATTCTTATGGAATGCGCAAAACCAGAAAATTGGGACACAGTCTCGAGTTCGAAAATATTAAAGAATATGTGGTAGGTGACGATTTTCGTACTGTCAATTGGAAAGCAACTGCCAAGTCAGATCAGCTCATGGTCAATCAATACCAGGAAGAAGTATCTCAGACGGTCTACTGTCTGTTGGACAAAGGCCGTGTCATGAAAATGCCATTTAATGGCTTATCTCTTCTAGATTATGCCATTAATTCGATATTAATGATCAGTTATGTCATCATACAAAAAAAGGATTATGCAGGTTTTTTTTCTTTTTCCAAGGGTATAGATAATAGTGTCCTACCAGAGAGGCGGGCTATGCAAATGCAGAAGATAATGGATGCACTATACAATGTCAATACAGATTTTTTTGAGTCTGACTATTCAAGGCTATATAACTGGGTGAGACAGAAAATATCGCATAGGAGTATGTTGATACTATTTACTAATTTTGAAACTCAGGATGGGCTACAAAGACAATTGCCTTATCTCAAAGCCATAGCCAAAAGTCATCTTTTATTAGTGGTCATTTTTCATAATACAGAACTGGATACTTGGGTAGGACAGCCCGCGAAAGATACTAAATCTATGTTTGATAAAATAGCTGCAGAAAAATTTATCTATGAAAAGAAACTTATCATTAGGACACTCAATCAAAATGGCATTCAAACATTATTGACCACACCTGAAAATACAACAATTGATACAGTCAATAAGTATTTAGAACTCAAAGCTCGTGGCAAGATTTGATGTTTTTTAGAAAACTTTTTATACTTTGACGCGTTTCGGTCAAAATTTAGAAATGAAAAATATCCATTATTCCGTACAAGTCACTACTGGGGTCCTCATGTTCTTCTTATTTCTCTGTGGATTTGATGATACTGCGCATATTATTATGTCTTTATTCATTATTCTTAATATTATGATAGTGTGGATGGTGTATAGCGTACTGAAATATGGAGAGCAGTCTGCGTACACGTTTTCAGAACGATTTTATGAAGACAAGGATAATAAAACCATTCCTGACGGTGATGAAATGTAAACAAATACACCATCGTTAACTTATAGTACTCACTTTTTATTTTTATTTCGATATTATATTTAACAATACTTAGATTTAATTGGTTTAAATGCATTAGACTATTAGACTTAATTATTCTATAGTTCACTATGATTTTTACAATTCAATAAGTTTGGACCATTTTAAAGTTAATAAGTAGATATTTCAAATTCATTAATACTCTTGACAGGTTGGAATTATTCTATTAATCGAAATTCAATTATTATTCAGATATTATAAAGTAAAATATATATGCATAAAAAATTTAATCCATGGCACGATGTTTCCAGAGGAAATCAACAGCCAGACATAGTCAATGGTATCATCGAGATACCTAAAGGATGTCGCGCCAAGTATGAATTAGATAAAAATAGTGGACTCTTGAGATTGGACAGGGTATTGTACTCATCCGTATATTATCCAGCCAATTATGGTTTTATCCCCCAAAGCTATTGTGACGATAAAGATCCATTAGATATTCTCATTTTATCTCAAATAGATGTGGTACCGATGTGCATAGTTCCTGCAAAGGTGATAGGAGTCATGCGCATGCTTGATATAGGTGAAGCTGATGATAAAATCATAGCTGTATCAGCGGGTGACCCTAGTGTAAGCCACATCAATGATATCTCTGAGTTACCACCGCATTTTATTTCTGAGATGCGCAGTTTTTTTGAGGATTATAAAAAGCTTGAAGACAAAACAGTCGTCGTAGAGGACTTTTTGGATAGAGAGACTGCCTTAAAGATTATCTTGGAAAGTTTTGAAATGTATGATGATAATTTTAGATAAGTATAAAGCAAAAGGCATTGATTTATTTTGAAGCTCTGTGTGTTGAACAAATACCTAAATCTTAAAGTTTATAAGGTTTTACTCAAGTAAAATGCTTGTTTGTACACGAAAAACAATAATAGATGGACTGGACTCTTCAGAGTATTGATACAAATCTCATCACTACAATAGTTTTTGGAGCTATATGTGGTTATACAGCGAGTAGAATTTTAGGTGGCGAAGGCTTTGGCTGTCTAGGTAATATTATCGTTGGAGTCACAGGAGGTTATATAGGGTCATGGCTTTTTGGATATTTCAAGGTCAAAATGATGAGTGGTTTTTTTGGTACCTTGATCGCTTCAGTGATAGGTGCTATAGTATTGATATTATTGGTTGAGATGACAAAATATTTTATCAATACAAATAAGTCCACAGCTAGGACACGTAGGCGCAGATGATTATAGGCTGATAGCGCCTTCAAAGAAGAAACCTTTTTCTCCAAATTGTGTCACACCATAAACGGCTGAAAATAAAAAATTATTAAATAGAATCACGTCTAATGATGGTCCTAAGCCTACTTGTGGTCTGTTACTATAAGGATTGATATTTCTAAAAACGGGATCATTGCTGTAGCCTATGTCAGCACTTGCTTTCAAAAACACCTTAGCATTCATCACCTTAAACTGTTTGGGTACAAACTTGAATGTTGTGAAATCTTTGTCTAGGATTTTAAACCTAATGTTGTTTTGTGACAAGACATAGTCTCGACCATCCATTACATAGAGCTGATAGCCTACCATACTATTGATACCAATACCTATTCCTCCGTTAAGAAAATAGGGTAGGGGGTCGCTTTGTAGATGGGTTCTCATTCTTAATCTGTGACCAAATGATATTTTGTCTGATAACGAGTAGTAAAGTTCTGTCGTTAAACTCAACCACGTATTGTTGATGTCTTTGAATATGCCCAATCCCTCTTTTCTGATATTGACTTCCCACCTAATACCTTCCACAGGATAAAGCGGGTAGAGTGTATTGTCGTATTTTATCATGGCGTCTAAGAAAAAGTAACGAATCCTATCTCTGTTTTTACCCAAAAACTCGGGATTGAGTTCCTGAATGGTAGGGTCGTTTGTTGTCAAATCATTGTACTCTAACTTTAACGACTGAAACATTTTCGAATTGGGTCGCCTGAGTAAACCTAGATGGGCTCTTTTTGTCATTAGAAGTCGTCTTTCATCATCATTTCTGTAGAAAACGGGTTTATTACCTTCACTTATATAAGCTACCTCTCGATTGTCTGAATAATGAATGTTGCTTGTTAAACCCCAATCACCCCATAAATAAGGAAATTCATAAGACAATTCTAGCTTTCTGGTATATCCTGCTTGAAATTTGACTTTGAATATATCTTTCCAGCCTGTAAAATTGATGTGTGTCATCGCTACGCCATAGTTGAGTCTGTCTAACGCGTAGTTTTGTTCCTTACGCCACACATTAAAGTTTCTATCAGCCAATTCTAAAATAAAGTAAGGATATATATACCAATTTTCTTGTACTGCTATATCTATATCGCAATGTGCCGCTTCTGTATCCCAGTTTTTTATGTTGATTTTGGCCAGAGTGAATAGATTGGAACTTTGCAATCGCTTTTCGCTTTTTTGAATTTTAAAACCTAGTTCTTGCAATATGATAGTGTCTCCTGTACCAAAATCTAATTCTCTCTCTACGACAGAAATTTTAGTTTTTTTAAGTTCTGAGATATTTATACTTTTTATGACGACATAGTCATATTGAGCTTGAGCCAGCGCGGGATATATAAAACCCAAAAGAATAAATAAATAAAATGGTATTACTTTTTTTTCTAAACTAAGGATATGTAATGTCAGAAATTCTAGCACGTAGTTAAACATTAAGATACGACATCAAGGCATCGTATCTATCTTTGATATTGTCATGATAATCTATCTCTGAAAAAACGCCCGCTATACTGTATCCAAATCTCTCTAACGAACCTTTAAAAGTAGATACGTCCATTCTGTTGACCTTAAGTGTAACATATATGACATGACTATCAGGAGTGGTGTGTGTAAAAGTACTCAATAGAGTGATATTTTCAGACTCCGCTAATCGAGCTATCTCTGCCAAAGAATAATTACCTCTTGATGTCTCAATCACTATGATACTACCGGGTTCAGCAAAGGCATAATTGGTGGCAAAGTACTTCAGTAAATCTTCCATTGTGATGATACCTATGTAGTTTTCTTCTTTGTCCACCACTGGTATCACGGTCATTTGCATGCGCCCCATTTTAGTCATCACCTCAAAAAAGTGATCATTTTCTAAGCAATAAGGCCTCAGATATGATAGCCGATAGTTGCCTATAGGATCAGTAGTATTGTGAATTAATATATCTTCTTCTGATATGACACCCAAAAGTTTTTCATGATTGACAATGGGTAAATGTCTTACATGATAGACTTGCATCATTTGCAGGACTTCCTCACCCGTATCAGAAGTGTTGATGGGGAAAATAGATGTCGATATGAGGTCTTTTGCTATCAATGTTTTATGTATTTAGTTTCTATTAAAAAATGTTTTATTCATTTGTATTTTATTATCCATCAGGTTGTAAATCAAAAAAAACATCTTGTTTTATTGCCTTAATATCTTTTTACGTTCGAACAAAAATTCTTCTTCCGACAATACACCTTTTTTTCTCAGTTCAGCCAATTGGTTTATTTGTGCCAATAATGCGTCTTGAGCGGGTGCCTCAATGTAACTGAAATCTTCTGATTTTGTTGTTTTTTCTGCTTGATTTTGTTGTTTTACAGTGTTTTGAATAAATCCAGACTTTCTGAAACCGTCAAACTCTGGTTGAATCCTTACAAATGCTAAATCGTCATGCTGTAGTATTCTATCCACATCTTTAAGGCCAAATGCTACAGATTGACTGAGGTGGTGATAAGCCAATTCTTTGTTTTCGTTAAGAGAGTATGAACAAGCCAAATTAAAATGTAATGCAGGATCTTTGGGTGTCAATTGAAGAGCTTTTGCAAAATCTTCAATCGCTTCATTGATATCGAAGTTTTTATATTTTTTTATCCCACTTTTTTTAAGTAAATTGACGTGCATTTCATTTTGAGATTGTGGCTTCATTTGAGGTTTGTTGCCTGCCCGTTGCGGCCTTTGATACTCCTCTTGATAGGACTTCATTTGTTGCTCCCTTCTTCTATCTATGTGGTCATTGTGATAGGGCTTGAAATCTCTATTATATTTTCTATCAAATTCATGCTCACTCATATTCAGTAAGGAAAAGCCATGAATAAATCCTATAATTGCAGGTAATATACTAGCAGTGAAAATAGAGAGTAACAGGAATAATACAAAAAAGCCGGGCTTGCGCAGATACAAAAACTGTATCCCTAAAAAACCGGTAAAAAATGCTAGCATCGCAGCTGTTACTTTATTTTTTTTCTTCATTATTTAAATTTATTTTACACGTCAATACCGCTATATCATCATTAATATCGGCATCTCCTCTAAAATTATCTATCAAATTGAGAAGACCTTGATTAAAGACTCTTGGCGCTAATTCTACATTATCCAAAGTATATTTTTCCAATAGACTATCTGCAAAATATTGATCATCTGAATTGCGCATCTCTGGCAATCCATCCGTAAAACATACCACCATAGTGTCACTATCTAAGGCTATCTGTTCTTCTTTGATATCCGATAATTTCTCAAAAGCACCAATGAATGTACATCCTTTATCAAGTCTCTCTACATGGTTTCCTTTGACCATCAGTGGTGGATAATGACCAGCATTGACATATTTTAATGTCATAAGATTCAAATCCACTTCTGCTACAAAGAAAGTAATAAATCTATCTCCTTTGGTAATTTTATAGACAGATTGATTCAGTGCAAAGACAAAAGTCTCTAAATCTCTATATTGAAATATCAAGGACTGAATAGTCGCTTGGAAATTGGCCATCAATAATGCAGCAGAGACACCTTTGCCAGAGATATCAGCTATACAAAACGCATACCTGTTTTTATCAAATTTTATAACGTCCAGATAGTCACCACCTATGTTGTAATGGGGCTTATATATCATAGAAATGGCAATATTGTCCTCGTAAGGCAATTCATTAGGTATGAGCATTTGTTGCACTTGTGACGCTAGTTCCATCTCGCGCTTGTACTTTTCTTGTTCTATTTGTTTTTTGAATAGTCTCTTGTTTTCTATGGCGACAGCTATGATATTGGTGATTGTCGTGATGAACTGTATCTTATTGTATAAATCTTCTTTGTCTTTGATACCTCCTATGATGGCATAAGCTATGGGTGACTCTTTATGGAATACTGGAATAATGATGTCAAATCCCTCAAATAATGGATATTCACCATCTTTTATGGTGTAGAGTCTTTTATGGTTTAAAAGTCTTTTTACATAATTTTCAATATTATCGACTGAAAAATTGATACTAGACGTAATAGACCAGACAAAATCTTCTTTAATAAATAGAGCCATTTTGGATATACCCATTTCCCAACTTAAAAACGACTTATACATATTGTACAGACCATCAACAGATACATTATCATTGATAGCCTGAGTTATTGTAAGCAATGACTTTATCTGCAATTGCTTTAAACTCAAATCCTTTTCTAATTTTTCTAATAGGGCCATTTCTCTATTCATATCACAAACCTACAAAGATTTAATGAAATTAGTCCTAATATCTTATTGTTTTTTTTTATAAAATGATGGATTTTACATTTTTAGAGTATTCATTTGATTTTTGTTTTTATGATCGCAGTACTGAGTAATCCTAAAAAATATTAATTTATCATTTGGTAGAATTGTTAAATTATTTTATATCGAAGTTATCCTTTTTTTATTTATTTATTTTTAGGCTCAATGTAAGTACTATATCAATTAGCCTAAGATTCAAAATTTTATTTGTTGCAACAAACAAATATTGTTTTGAATAGAGGATAGCATCAAAGAAAGCTCCAAAATTATTGTAGGTGAATACTTATTTCAAAAAATAATATTTTAAAATCACAATTCATCATATCATTTTTTTGATATATAAGCTGAAAATCAATATGTTAAAGTATGATTTAAAATTTGTTGTTTTCGCAGTTTTGTTTTATGTTTGCGGTGATATCTAC
>DAIPYV010000106.1:0-11860 GCA_036782555.1 Saprospiraceae bacterium | reverse complement strand
GAATTGGTACAACTCATGGATGGCCAAATTTCAGTCAAGAGTCCACCTACTGGGGCTAAAATAGGTTCGGAATTTACGGTCATTTTACCACTAGATATTATCAAAGATTATATAGAAGATGAATCAACCGACAAGCCTTTTGTGTTTAAATCAAAGATAGACGATAACGATCCAAAAAGGCATTTTGATATGCAAAACCAAACTAACCCGGATAAAGAACTCATTCTACTCGTAGAAGATAACGCTGACGTAGTCGCATATACCGCTAGCTGTCTTCAAGATTATCGATTGGCAGTTGGCAAAGATGGACAGGAAGGTTTAGATTTAGCACGGGATTTAGTTCCTGACCTTATCATCACAGATGTCATGATGCCATTTATGGATGGTTTTGAAATGACAAGAAACCTACGTATTGATGAGCGTACAAGCCATATTCCTATTATCATGCTTACAGCCAAAGCAGATATGGACTCTAAGCTCGAAGGTATCGAATATGGCGCAGAAGTATATCTCGAAAAACCATTTAATGTAGAAGAGCTTACATTGCGTGTAAGCAAATTATTGGCCCAAAGGTTGATCCTCCAAAAAGCTTACGCTTCCAAGATGGGACTGCTTTCTATTTCAAAAGAAATTTTTGATATAGAACAAGAGACGATTTATAATGATATTGTGATTCCAACGATAGAAAATGAATTTGTTAAAAAAGTGCGGATAGAAATTGAAAATCACATTTCAGATGAAAGTTTTAATGTGGAGAAGCTCGCAAAAAAATTATTTATGTCCTATTCGCAAGTACAACGTAAACTTAATGCCCTAATTGGCATGTCACCCAATCATTATATACGTCATATACGCCTTCAAAAGGCTAAAGAGAATTTAAGTAATACTGATAATACTATAGTTAATATTTCTATGGACTGTGGCTTCAGCGATTCGAGTTACTTTTCTAAAGTTTTTAAACAAGAATTTGGGGTAACTCCTCATGAATGGAGACAAAAACAAACAGGATAACAATACATGAAGAATATTTAACCCTTTTAGGGTTGCTAGTGCTCTGTCCATACAGACAATCCTGAAGGGATTGAATACAAATAACGCCGTATAAAATTCCTTATCTAAAACTTTATAATACTCATTTTTCCAGTAAATACTTTTTAAAATCACTATAGTGGTTGGACATTAAATGTGAGACCTTTGGTTTATGCTCAATGTCCTTGAGTGACTGAGGTATATCAATCTTTCTATCTAAGGCCTTTTCTACGGTTGGTAAAAATTTAGCTGGATGTGCTGTCTCAAGAAATATGCCCAATTCATCTTCTTTTAACAAGGCTTTTAATGAGGCATAGCCTATGGCTCCATGAGGATCACATACATATTGGTGTTTGTCATAGACTTCTTTTAAGGTACGAATGGTATCTTCATCATTGAGCCAAAACCCTAGTATCGTCTTTTTTATAGCCTCAAAATCACCATTAAACAGCTCTTGAATACGCACCCAGTTGCTGGGATTGCCTACGTCCATAGCATTGCTTATAGTAGCCAACGAAGGACGAGGTTGATAAATACCCGAGTCCAGATAATCTGGTACAATTTTGTTGATATTGGTAGCGGCTATAAATTTATGGACAGGTAGGCCCATTTTTTGAGCCAGTAGTCCCGCTGTAAGGTTACCAAAATTTCCACTGGGTACACTAAATACGACAGGCCGTTTGTGTTTTTTGACTTGTTTATAGGCATCGATATAATAAAAAGATTGAGGTATCAATCTGGCGATATTGATACTATTGGCAGAGCTTAGGTGGTATTTTTCATTTACTTCACTGTCTAGAAATGCTGTTTTGACCAAGTCTTGGCAGTCATCAAAAGTACCATCTATCTCTAATGCTGCGATATTTTTACCCAGAGTGGTCAGTTGTTTTTCTTGTAAGTGACTCACTTTGCCTGAGGGATAGAGTATGATGACCTCAATACCAGGCGTATCGTAAAACCCATAGGCGACAGCGCCGCCTGTATCTCCAGAAGTAGCGACGAGTATGGTCAGTTTTTTGTCATCATCTTTAGTAAAATAAGACATCAAAGCAGCCATAAACCGAGCGCCAAAATCCTTAAAAGCTAGACTCGGACCATGCCATAATTCCAGACTGCCGATAGTGTCGTCCAGCATATTTACAGGAGCGTCAAAATTGATAGCACTGTTGATAAGTGCCTTGAGGTCATCTTCAGGTAGGTCATCTCCCATCAAGGTGGAACACACTTTATAAGCTATCTCTTGCAATGAATAATCTTCAATGTGATCAAAGAAGCTATCCTCTATCTGTGGAATGTGCTTAGGCATGTACAAGCCTTTGTCTGGCGCAAGGGATTTGAGGACAGCTTCTTTCAGAGATACAATATATTCGCGATTGTTGGTAGAGTAGAGTTGCATAATTATTTTTTTGAAAGTGTTGAAATGATAAAATCACCTATCTTAGGCCGTATGTTTTCTTGTATAATGATGCGGTTTTCTCTAGAAGGGAATACACGATTGGACAAAAAGACATAAACTAAATTGTGTTCAGGATCTACCCATGTATAGGTACCTGTAAATCCGGAATGTCCATAGCTGCTATCGGACGATAAAGAGGGACCATTATTGATGTTATTATTAAAATCTTTTTTGTCAAAACCAAGGCCTCGCCGATTATTTTCGGAAGGAAATTGATATTCTGTGGCCTTATCTATCCATTGGGATGAGATATATTGATGACCGCCATAATAGCCTTTTTGAAGGTACATCTGCATCACTTTCATGACATCATTGGCATTACCAAAAAGACCTGCATGACCTGATACGCCACCTAACATTGAGGCGCCTTCGTCATGTACGTAGCCATGCAGTAACTGACCGCGGTATAGACTGTCGTATTCTGTAGGTACGATGTGTGATTTGTCAGTAGGGGCATAAGGATTAAAGGTCAGACTATTGGCTCCTATCTGCGTGTATATCTTGTATAAATATTGGTCAAAAGATGTATTTACCAACCTTTCGGCCAATTGAGTATAGAGGTAGTAGTGCAAATCACTGTATACATATTGGCCTTGTGGTCCCATGGGAGATGTTTTGATATGATAGTAAAGCGTGTCGATGTATTGGCGATGCATCCATAAGTTGTCAGCTACCGGTATTTTAAATTTATCGGTTGGGGTATCGCTGAAGGTGTTGGGTTTCCATGTTTTGGTCTGAGGAGTCAATACTTTGTCCCAAAGCTGAGGATTGTTTTCCCATGTGCTTATCAAGTCTAGTGAAGTTTTGGGTTGAGCGCCGAATAGTCTCTTAAAAAAAGAGGGTTTTGTTGTGGTATAAACGAGATGTTTTTTTAAAGCAGGTTGGAGCAGAAGAGCTTTATTCAATGTGGCCGCAGTATCGATAGCATTTTTCCAAAAAGGTATCCAAGCTTTAAGTCCTGAACGATGTGTAACGGCATCTATAAAGGTGATATTTTCTTTATTGCTGCCTTTCCATTCGGGGATAAAATCGGAGAGCTTATGGCCCAGTTTGATTTTGCCTTCGTCTAGCCAAAGCAGCCCTGCCAAAGCAGCCCCAAGTACCTTAGTTAAAGAAGCCAAGTCATAAAGATGATGAGTATAGACCTTACCGGGTATGGGATTTTTGGGTGATATTGAAAATGTGGTTGTTACATTTAAGGGATTATCCATGGCATCATCTATGAAGCGGTATTTTTTCGCGGGATTATCTAGGATGATATCCATATATTGCACATCATACGTGTGAAAACCGTAAGCTTTTTGCATGATGACTTTACCGTCTTTGGCTACTTGTAAGACACATCCTGGATAGGCTCTCCTGTTGATGCCGTCATGTATGATAGCGTCCAAACCAGTTAATAGTTGGCCCCGAGATATACCAACTTGCTCTGGTACACCGTAGGACAATCGACTTAGTGCTTCCCAAGTGATGCTTTTTCCGTACGGTAGCATATCATTCAGATGAATAGGGAAGGCACCGCGTGCTGGCAGGGCACCAAAGAGTATCTGCGGCACTGTAGTTTCTGTATATTTATCACATTGATAAGCGACGACTAAGGTTTTGGCCGATTGAAGCTCAGGAAAAGTGTGGAGGGCATAAGGATTGCCTAGAAGCACAATGACGACATTGTCTTTTTTGACAAGTTGTGATAAAACGCCTTGGTTTTCTGGTGTGATACCATATTTAGAGGAGGCGCGGGGTTTGGTCCAGTGAATGGAGGTGATTACTAAATCATAATGATCCAATTGGGCTAAAATCTGCGTCGTTTCGCTCTCTGAAGTCATGGGGTGAATATGAAATTCGTCCACAAAGGTATAATTTTTTACCATAGAAACCAGGTTATCAGGTTTTTCGGCATCAATGGTGAGTAGGGCTATTTTTTGGGTCACATCTACGATGGGCAAGTGTCCTAAATCATTTTTCAGACAGGTGACCGCAGCTTCAGTCAATTGACGATTGATTACATCTGATTCGACTGTGTTGAGTTCTTGAATGAGGTTTTTGAGCTCAATAGGTTGATATCTATCTAGTCCCACCCAGGACTTAGCTTTTAAAACTTTTCGAACTTTAAAATCTAGGACTTTCATAGGTAGAGTGCCGTTCAAAACAGCTTTCTTAATCGCTTCTACGGCTATAGGCACATCTACAAATGTTTCCAATACATCATTACCTGCCAGTAAAGCTTTTACCATTGATTCTCCTTTGGGATAGTTCTTGACTGCACCCTGCATTTCCATAGCATCTGTAAAAAGGAGTCCTTCAAAACCCATCTGTTGTCTAAGAAGTTTTAATAATATATCATGGGAAAAAGTGGAGGCCAAACCTTCTTTGGGTTCAAGGGCGGGTATGTTCAAGTGGGCAGACATGATACCCGTAAGACCATCATCTATCAAAGTTTTAAATGGAAAAAATTCTATGTCTTCCAGTCTTTTGCGGTCATGTTTGATGACAGGAAGTGCGTAATGAGAGTCTGTGTCCGTATCTCCGTGACCGGGAAAATGTTTGGCAGTGCAGAGTATATTTTGGCTTTGTACACCGCGCATATAAGCCAGTCCTTTTTGAGCCACAGCATTCTTGTCAGAACCATAAGACCGAAAATTGATGACAGGGTTATTGGGATTATTATTGACATCGACCACAGGAGCATAATTGACATGTACGCCCAATCGTACACACTGACGGCCTATCTCAGCGCCCATAGCTTCCAGCAAGTGGTCCTGGTCTTTGATGGCACCGAGCGTAACGCCATATGGAAATCTATCTGTGCTGTCGAGCCTCATAGCTAAACCCCACTCGAAGTCTTGGCCTATCAGTAGAGGCACTTTACTAAGGGATTGGAGTTCATTGGTTATTTTGGCTTGGAGAGTAGGCTGTGAGGCAAAGAAGACAAGGCCGCCTATTTTGTAATCTTTTACCCAAGACTTGAGTTTTTCTATATCATGGGGCTGACCCGAATAATTACCTCGCGGTAAGAGTAATTGACCAATCTTTTGATCTAAGGTTAAAGTATTAAAAACAGAATCTACCCATTGAGCATTATATTCTAAAAGAAATGCTGGTTTTTTCTGAGCTTGAGAGAAGAAAACACAAGAAAAAATAATTAAAATTACTAATGTGCACTTACTATTCATTGTCTAAAATTAATATTTTTTAGGTTAAATAAAAAAAGGGAGCGTAATGTTCCCTTCTTTAATTTTTATTAGTCAAATTGTTAATTATTCTTGCACCACATCC
Source organism: Saprospiraceae bacterium (assembly GCA_036782555.1). GTDB lineage: Bacteria > Bacteroidota > Bacteroidia > Chitinophagales > Saprospiraceae > OLB9. Next base: position 6,099 of record DAIPYV010000106.1, on the reverse strand, counting down.
ACTTTTATTCTTTCAGGATTATTGGCGAGTTCCCACAATACATGAAAGATGTGTTTTGTTCTTTTGGACATTAGATCAAAATCTATCTTATCTACAGTGTCTGTACCTTTATGGTAGTCAGCATGAGTTCCATTGAAATAAAATACAGCTGGAACACCTTTTTTAGCAAAATTGTAGTGATCTGATCTGAAATAATACATATTGGGGTCCTGAGCGTCATTGTACTTTAGGTCTAGGGTCAAGTCGCCATATTTGCCATTCATACTCAGGATAGATTTGTGCAATCCACTGCTTAATCTATCGGAACCGATGACATAGACATAGTCCTCGGTGGTATTTTCATAAGTATCAGCTCTACGGCCTATCATGTCTATATTGATATTAGCTACAGTGTTTTCTAAAGGAAACAAAGGATTGTCAGTATAGTATCTTGATCCTAAAAGGCCTTTTTCCTCAGCGGTGACCCATAGGAATACGACACTTCTTTCAGGTCTGTTGGCGTCTTTTGCTGACTGCTGAAATACACGGGCTAACTCAAGGAGAGCCACAGTTCCGGACCCATTATCATCAGCGCCATTGAAGATTTCATCTCCTTTGCGTCCCACGTGGTCATGATGAGCTGAGACGATGATATATTCATCCGGTTTAGTTCTACCCGTGACATATCCTACTATATTGTTACCTTTGATAACTTTATCTTCGCGGGCTAAGTTAGCTATGAAGTCGCAAGGGAAAACTCCATTAGCTACCTTACCTTTGGCTAGGGATTTTTCAATTTTTTTAGCTTGTTTAGGATTTTTACTCAAAATAGTATTGTAAAATTTTCTAGAAATGTAGATGTGATTAGGATAAATAGATTTAACCTTGGTCAGATCACCTTGGGAGGTATGGCCTCTGAAAAATTGATTTCTGTTTTCTTTAATAAGGTCATCTATATTATCTGCTACTATGAGCACTAATTGAGCACCCTTAGATTTGGCCAAAAAAAGCTTTTTATCCAGATTATCTGACCAATCTGATGGCTGATCAGAATTAGAAATGATGTAATTGCCTTTTTTATTTTTGGGTTCACCCTCTAAGATAATGACTATTTTGTTTTCAACATTGGCTTTTTTGTAGTCATTGTATTTTTTGTCTTCGATACCATAACCCAAAAACAAAACTTCTTTATCTCTTATCAGTTCTTTGTTGTCGTTTTTATTAGGTAATGCGAGATAATCAGTGAGATGTTTGAACCATTCTTTGTCAATATATACATCTGTATCTAGCCATCTTTGTGTAGTAAATGCAACGTTTTGTATATAGTTTTTAGGTTTGTGGCCTTCTAGACCTAAACTGGAAAGGTTATTTATAATATAATCCTCAGCCATTTGTATCCCTTTAGTCCCCACATCTCTACCCTCCAAAGAATCTGAAGCGATAACATTAAGGTGCTTTCTTAAATTAGAGGCAGATATACTAGATCCGTAATTGTAATTGAGGTCATTTTGAATATCGGGTTTTACATCTTGTGCTGCGCTTTTAAAAACACCACCCTCAAATTGTGCGGAGGAGTAAAAAAAGCTAAAAATAGCTATTGATAACAACAAATATTTTATATTCATTTTCTTGATTTTATATTTAAATATTAAATAATTCTGGTCTTTGATGGAGAAACTGTTCTTAAACACAACCTATTTTAACCACACGATTAGAATGCCTTCCTCCTTCAAATTCGGTTTTCAAAAAGACTTCAACCATTTCCTTAGCCTTCTTCTTGCTTACAAATCTAGCGGGCAAACAGATGATGTTGGCATCATTGTGAAGACGCGCCAGCTCAGCTATATCTGTATCCCAACATAAAGCTGCTCTGATATCTTGGTGCTTATTGGCTGTCATGCAGACACCGTTGCCGCTTCCACATATCAATACACCCAGCGACGCTTCTTTTTTCTCTATGGATTGAGCTACAGGATGTGCAAAATCAGGATAATCTACAGATGCATCTGATTTTGGGCCCAAGTCTATGACTGTATGTCCCCATTTTTGTATTTGACTTTTGAGATACTCTTTGTATTCGTATCCTGCGTGATCAGAACCGATGGCTATTGTCATATATTTATTCCATTTCTAAATTATCAGGTAATAAGCCACTCATCAAGGCTTTCATTTCTGCCTCAAATTCTGGGTCTTCTACTCTCTTTGAGGCATCAGTGATCTCTTGTACAGTAGCCATTCTAGATTGCAAATCTTGTTTAAAGCTGTCTAAGACTTTACTACTTGTTTGTGAATCATAAAAGTCAATGTACTGTTGGGTTTCGGTAGCCAAAATCCGAATATGCTTCTTGGCGGACTCATAATCTTTGGCCTCTATTAAGATATTAATAAAAGACATGATCGTGTAGTCATAAGGAAAGTTCATATTAGGAAAAGCTTCAAAGTACTTATTGGTCAGATTGGCCGCTTTCTCGTGGTTTTCTTTACGAGAAAATTCCAGAGCAGCTCTCAATATCATCAGTTTCATGGCCTGTACGGCTGCAAGATAACTTTTGTCAACATAGAGTTTTTTCTGATCAAAATTACCCCACTTCCATTGGGTCATGACATTATTATAAACTTTTTCTTCATCAACATCGCCATAACCGTAGATACTTGGCAATTGAGATTTTTGTCTCACCTTAGTAGGTGATACTCTCAAAGCCAATCCCTCAGCTTCAAAATAATCATTCAGTCCCAACAGCTTATTAGGCTGACATGTTACCGCAAAGTAGATAGGTCTATCATAAAAGTTAGAGGCTATCACATCCAAGACGGCCAAGTCGTCTTTCAAAAAGTAACTGCTTGATTGAGGAAATCTAAAAACTAGATTTTCTGCCCACTCAGTGGAGTCAATATTGGGTTGTACGCCGAGGGCATTGTATTTTTCTCTATCTATCGGCAAATAAAGATTTTTGCTTGTGAGGTACCTTTGACCATCATATTCGAATTTAGGATCTTTCAGCATTCTGAATGCTTCAAAGACATTTAATGGCGCATTCATGTCTTCTTGACGAGGATTAGCAAAGTATATCTGGTTACGATTTTTACCTCTATACTCCTCATCGCTTAGCGTCAGTTTGATAGGCTCCGAATCATTGACTTTATTACGCAATTTATTGATATACCAATCTACAGCAATCAAACTTAGGTTGACTACGCGGACGTCTCTTCTTATATTTTCTACTTCTTGAGCATACCACAGTGGATAGGTATCATTGTCACCATAGGTGAATATGATGGCATTGGGCTCGACACTATTGAGGAAGTTGGAGGCATAGTCTCTGGCTGCATAGTGATGTTTTCTACTATGATCATCAAAGTTTTCAAAACCCATGATGATGGGCGCACTAAGTACGAGCACTCCCGCAAGAGCTGCTGACGGAATCTGAGGTAATTTTTTGGACAACATATCAAAGAGAGCTAAAGCACCAAATCCTATCCAAATACAGAATGTCATGAAAGAGCCTACGAGTACATAGTCCCGCTCTCGCGGTTCATTGGGGGGTTGATTAGAGTAGATGATGATACCTACACCTGTGATCACAAAGAGTACCAAAAGTGTATAAAAATCTTTCTTCTTCTTACGGAAATGGAAGACCATACCTAAAAGGCCAAAGATAAGCGGTAAGAAGTAATATCTATTGGTGGACTCATCATTCTTTATGGTATCAGGAAGATTGTCCATTTTGTAAAGTTTGGCCTCATCTATAGGTTGGATACCTGACATCCAGTGTCCTTTGGAGATATCCCATGGATAATAGCCTTGCTCAAATGTTTGGCGACCTACAAAGTTCCACATAAAATAGCGCATGTACATCCAATTAAGCTGATAATGCCATAAAAACTGGAGATTGTAGCCCATACCCGGCCTCCCTTTGCTTTCGCCATTGAGTGCCTCACGCCACATGCGGTGTAAGTCGGGACGGCTCATTTCTGTATGTCCTATACGCGGGAAAGTGATTTTATCAGAGTTTTTATAGACATAATCATATTTTTCATCTACGATTTCATATCTATCACCCACACGTCCATATCGGTCTTTTCTTGTGACATTTACGGGCTGAGCATCGTAGTGAGGTCCTCTCAATAATGGTCTTTCACCATATTGTTCTCTATTGAGATAAGGCAAAAGTCTCAGAGCATCATTAGGAACGTTCATGTTGATAGGTGTATCGGCAGCTGCCCTGATGACTACAACGCCTACTGTAGAAAAAGCTATGGTGATGAGTATGGCCGATACAGCCAATACTTGCATCATTTGGCTTTGTTTTTTATTAGCATATTTTAATACAAAATATGATAGTCCTGCTACTATGGCCAATGTCGGTATTAAACCAGAATGGATAGGCATCCCTAATGAATTGACACAAAACAACTCCATGTTTTTCCATAATGTGGGAATACCTACTATGACTATCTTCATTACAAAAAATATGGCTAAGACCCCTGCAATCACAGCTAATATAAAGCCTTTGAGATTATGCTCCTTATATTTTTTGAAATACACCATCATGGCTATGGCTGGTAGAGACAATATACTTAAAAGGTGAACACCCACAGACATACCACTTACAAATAAAGCTAAAACTAACCATCTGTAAGCCACATTTTCATCATCATTAAAATAGTATTTTGTACTCGCCCATAAAGTAATAGCTGTAAACATAGTGGACATAGCATATACTTCGCCCTCAACAGCTGAAAACCAAATAGAAGTACTAAAAGCTGTCGCTAACCCTGCCGCTAATCCTGCCAACCCAAGAGCTAAGTTTTGTCCTGAAGTGGTATGGCCATCTCTGCCTACTAATGACAATTTGCCAAACATTATAGTAATCCATGCTATCATCATGGCAGCGATGGAAGTACAAAGACCAGACATCAAATTGACTGCAAAAGCAATATCTGATGGATTATCTGACACCATAGTCGCCAGCCATGCAAATATTCTACCGATAATAAGAAATAGACCGGCACCCGGCGGGTGGACAACTTGTAGCTTATAAGCTCCTAAAATGAATTCACCACAGTCCCATAAGCTACCCGTGCGCTCCACTGAATGGTAAAAAACAGTAAGAGTAATTAAAAAAACCAATAAACCTGAAATATTGGCTACCTTTTTAAGTGATTGCATATTGTATTTTGATAAAAATGACGTTTACAAATATTAATATTTAATGAAAATATACTTGTAAGTATTGTTTTTCAAGCGGCAAAAGTAGAAAATTTTAGCCTAATATTAACATTTATTAAGTATATTATTAAAATTTTAATATTAATACCATGCTAAAATATCCAGTTGATGTGTCATATATGAGAGATTATTGTAGTATGGCGTCACTTGTAGCTAAGTCAGGCTTAAAATGGGGAGATTACAGGTACAATCCAACGAAACTATAATATCTAATGATAATGAAGCACAATGTGCATCTGTGATGGATATTCTATAGATGCCTTCTGATGCATTGAGATAGTCTTCGTCACCGTTATTTTGAGCTGTTATTTCATACTCTAGCGAAAATGAACCACTCCCATCATCTTTGGAATATGTGATAAAATATGGAGCATTACCTTCATCTATAAAGAGATCAATAACACCGTCATTGGCACCAGGAGACGAAGGTGCTGTCACAAAGACTCGTACATCTTCTTGATTTTCTAAAAGAGCTACAGTCGCTTTCAATGGCAGATAAAAAGCACATAATAAAAGACATATAAACATCAGTTTTGGGACATGTGTGTTCATAATTTCAGTTTTATTTAAATTAAATAACTAAAGTTTTGGAGTTGTTTATTTTATCGCTCCTTTCTATTTTTTGCATTAAACAAAATATTATATTTAAGAACATTGGTTTTACATCTTTTTCTTTTGTCTTGACACAAAAGAAACAAAAAATCAAGGCTATTTCATTTTCTTAACGCCAAAATTAAAAAAAAATTACTAAACAGAAAAAACTCACCTTAATCATTTGTGAATCGAATTAAATAGTTGATTATCTATGGTTTATACTCGTATTTTATCGATGTTTTGGCTCAAACAGTTTTTTTTTTAACGATTTTTTTTTCAATTTTTGACTAAAAATG
>DAIPYV010000105.1:0-11879 GCA_036782555.1 Saprospiraceae bacterium | reverse complement strand
GCGTTACATAACAACTTCATTAAAAAGAGAATATGCCAGTGAAAACGGAACAGAATTGAATGCACTTTTACCTAAAATGAGTCCTTTAAATCCTCAATATTTGACAAAAAAACAAAGTGTTTTCCAAAAGATTGTTTCGTTTGTAGAGAAATTTAAAGGAGTTGGAGGACAATTATAAATAATGACAAATAAAGAAAAATGAATAGCCAGCCCAACAGCCACACACAACTTGTACCGACCCTTCGGGATTGCCAAACCACCCCAAAAAACACCCAATACGTTTTCCTCAATACACGTACCACCACTCGACAAAACCGACAGAAAAACGAGCTGACAAAGAAGAGGCATCATGCCCTAACAGCGTCTAACAATGTTTACATCCATGGCTTTTTAACAGATTCGATTTTATATGTGATATAGTTGACAGTACGATAGCCTTCACTCAAAGCGATATAAGGTATTATGAGATTGCCTGAGGCGGTGTACAATACTACACTGCATAGATGATTACGCCATTGATAAGGTGATTGGCGTATTTCTGTAGCTTGAATTTTATATAGAGGCATGATGGTGTTTTTATCGCCATAGATACCTCCTTTTATGTGTAGCATCTCTGTATTATATCCATATTTCTTTTTATGATAGCCCAAAAATCTATTGAGCATTAAAAAACCTAAAACAATAACAACATATAGGATCAACACAGGACTGGAAAAATAATATAAAACGAAGGATAAAGCACCTCCCAGTAAAAGATAGATAACAGCCATTCTATAAAAATATCTTGGGTCAATATTTTTTAACTCCATATTTTCTAAGTGTTCTGAACCATAAAGCTCATCTGCTACCATTTCAATATGATGTGTTTGCACACCTGGAATGAAAATGTTTTGTTTGAGTTTGAGTTGATTGGAAGCTGCTTGATGAATGTAAAGATTATAAAAACCTATTATTTTTTTAAGCAGATTGTCAGACCATGTTAGGTATTGAATTTTGTGGTATTTGGCAGCTGTCTCTCTTCTAGTCAAAAGACCATGGTGTATTTTAAATCGGTCTTGACTTTTGTACAGAGACAAGTTGAAGTTTTTAATCACGGTTTTAAAAAGAGAAATGCCTACAGAGACTACCAAAAACAAAAATATCAATAATCCCAGCAAGGACCCACCGATAGCCTCTACATCAATGTTATCTGAATATTCGTCCACTTCGACACCTGCTTCTTGTAGATTACTGTATATCCAAAAAAAGAAAAAGATGATCACACCTCCTGATTTAATATGATTTTCCGTAAACCCTGCCTTGAGCAAGTCGGTGATAGACAAAGAAAAAATTTTTACATCGTTGACTCTGTTGGTATCGGTTTCAAGATTTTCTTGGAGTACAATTCTTTCAGACTGGCCCTCCATCAGGGTATCTCTCAGAGACAAAGCTATAGTTTTATCTATGGCATGGAATTCAAATTCATTTTTATCTGAGCCAGCGGAATCGATATTTATTTTAACCACATTAAATAGAGTGTGAAAAATATTTTGCTCAAAATTGACACTTTGTATCCTATCAAAGGGTATGGCTGTTTTTTTCTTTTGAAAAACACCTGTATGGAGTATGAGTTCGTCATCTTTTATATAAAAATAAGTGACAAAAAAATTGATAATGGAGATAGTCAACGTTATAACGGCAGTAGCGAGACCCACATAAATTAAGTAAGGACCACGATTTTGGCTGCTTCCCAAAAATACGACGATAAATACCGGAAATAACTGCCTTAAGACAATATTGAGCGACCGACCCAATATCATAACAATGGCTGCATAAGACTGTCTATGAGGTACAGAAAAATCTACATCATTCCTCTTCATCATGGGCTATGCTTTTTGTGATAAAAGCCTTGAGTCTTTCAGCATCATCTGCGTTTAAGCCTGGTATGACTAAATCGCCTCCGCTTCCCCCAGCTGTAAATACGGCCAATTCTGCCAGCCCCAGCCATCTATCTATGGGCCCTTGATTGGTCTCACAATGTTGGATACGGCAAAATGGCACAACAGTCTGTGACCGGAAAAATATGCCAGACCTGTATATAATGTCCTTTTGCCTGATGAGATAGCCCATATAGTCATAAGACTTGTAAGCTAAAAAAAAGATAAAACTGACCAATGATAAAAGTAAAATAAATAAGATTAAGACAAATGGCATTTCTGTTAATATCGGTAAATAAAAAAATCCTACTAAAATACCAATCAATAAAAGTATACACCATATCACGGCATGCCATAGGTTCAACTTCCGATAATTTAAGTCCATTTTTGAAAATACCAAATTTTCATAAGGATTTATATCATGTATATCAATGGGTGTGTTTTGGAAACTCATAGTTGTTGTTTTTTAACCTAAATATCTAAACTAAGATTCATTATAGATTATCCTTTTAGATTTTTCTGTTTAATTATTAATCTTGCCAACCCCAAGGAGGCCCTGGATTTTCGACGGACCGTGACAGATCAAATCGGACACTAAAAAGCCTTTCCGTGTTGACTCTCCTTAGATTGTAGGTTAAACTTTGACCTTTTAGCACTCTTATCCACCAGATGTTGCCCATAGCTGCAGGTATGATATCTATGGTCTCCTGATCTGCGGGGAAATACTGTATTTCAGGACTTCCATTATGGGAGGTCCATCCACCATACATGGTGACTTCGTCCGAGCTGCCATCATCATGCCTATGGTCATGTTTAAGGCTTATTTTATCCTGACTCCGTGTAAATATCCAAGTTCTAGAACTGTCATTACCTACAAAAAACGGAATTTTGATCACATTGTTGTCACAAGACCTGACATGCATCAACAGTCTTTTGCCCTCAAATAGCGTGTCATTGGCTGGTCCAGCGATGATGACTCCTTCAAATGATTTTCCACATAGCGAAGAAAGGTTTTTCCAAAACGCATTTTGGGTCGAATCCCTTCCTAATGCCACAAGGTTGGATACTGTAGCGACCTGGCTTTCTTTTTTACAAGAAAATAGAAAAGAAATAAATGTAACTGCGAAAACCATATAATAAAACCTCATAATATCAGTATTAAGTTGTAGTGACATAATGGTCACTCAAATTGCGAGGATGAGGTGGCCCTATTTTGTTTAATGATTTACCAATAATGAGTGCTACGGTAGCGTCTCCAGTCACATTGATGATGGTACGGCACATGTCTAACGGTCTATCTACAGCAAAAACCAGTGCTATACCTACGGCCATACTTTCTTGAGGTAAACCTACGGATTCGAGTACTATCACCAGCATGATCAAACCAGCACCTGGTACGGCAGCTGAACCTATAGAAGCCAGTAATGCTGTCAATACTATTGTTAATTGGTCTGTAAAACTCAATCCAAAATTAAGAGCTTCACAAATAAACACTGCTGCTACAGCTTGATAAAGGCTTGTGCCATCCATATTGATAGTGGCACCCAAAGGACACACAAAACTAGTCACTTCTTTTTCTACACCGAGATGTTCTTCTACTCTCTCCATGGTGACAGGAAGGGTAGCGGCGCTGGAACTGGTAGAAAATGCTAAAAGTTGGGCAGGAAGCATTCCGTTTAGAAAAGTTTTGGGTGATATTTTGGTATATAAAGCCACTACGGTAATGTATATGATCAGCATAATGACCAAACCTATCAAAACGGATATCACATACCAACCTAAAGCTACAAAAATATCTGGATGACTAATGTCCGTAATCAAGCCAGCTAATAAAGCAAAAACGGCATAAGGTGCCATCAACATAATCATATCCACCATTTTCATGATGACCTCATTGACGCCTGTAAAGAAATCAGAGACAGGTTGTCCTGTTTTATTGTCCACCAATAAAAGAGCTATACCAAAGAAAATAGCAAAAAAGATAACTTGTAGCATATTGCCATTGCTGCTCGCTGCATTAAATATATTGTCAGGCACTATGTCAATAACAAATTGCAAGGGTCCCGCTGATTTTGTAGCTTCCGCAGTTTCCATTTTTGATTGGCTCACACTACCATAAGTGGACGATAATCCAGCAATAGTCTCTTCACTCACACTATTGCCTGGCTTAATGATATTGACTACTGTCAAACCTATAGTGATGGCTAGCACGGTACTGATGATATAGAACCCAAATGTCCGAAATCCCATAGTTTTAAATTTACTGATATCTTGCAGATCTACGATGCCCTTTATTAGAGATACCAGTATCAGAGGTATAGCTATAAGTTTAAGTAGATTGATAAAGATAGTTCCCCATGGTTTTATCCAATCAGAAACAAAGCTTTGCCATTCAAAAGAGGAGGCTATCATCCCAAAGACGACACCTAATACCATTCCTATCAATATCTTCCAGTGCAAGGCTAATTTAGTCATTTTAATAATGGTTCTTTGTTTATCAAAGTGTAAAGTAAAAGATAATTTGTGTGTTGGCAAAATATATTGAAATATTTTAGCCTAAAATCTTAAGAAATAAAAAGCCATCATCGCTATCTTAAGCATTGGGATTAAAAAACACACAAGATATCAAAACTCAGCCTCCACCATAAATGACATCTTTTCTCTTGTCAATGGATGCACAAATTCTATGTACTCCGCATGTAAGTGCAATCTATCGCTCTTGATACCATAAAGGTCGTCTCCAATAATCGGCAAATCCAATCCCTTAGGATGCGATGCGTGTATGCGCAGTTGATGCGTGCGACCTGTAATGGGGAAAAAGTGAATTCGAGTTTTGTCACTGTTTTTTGAAATGATTTTATATCGGGTTTTAGAGGTTTTGCCGTATTCATAGCACACAAGTTGACGTGGTCTATTATCCAAATCTACTCTCATGGGTAAATTGATTTCTCCTTCATCAGGACCGTACCATATACCTGATAGCTGAGCGATATATCTTTTATGGATTTGGCGAGTTATAAACTGACGTTGCAAAAACTGATGCGCTTCTTTGTTTTTGGCCAATATCATAATGCCTGACGTGGACATATCCAATCTATGGATGATGATAGGCCCTTTGGCCTCCGGAAACATTAATTTTATACGTTCGTAAACAGAATCGGTTATGGTTTTGCCCGGGACAGCCAAAAACTCTGCTGGTTTATTGACGACTATGATAGCTTCGTCATGATAGACTATAGGTAGGCTTCGACCAGCTGCTGGATTGTTGAGAAGTGGATTGTCTTCTACATTGAGTCCTACGAGCATGTGTCCCAAGATGGGTTTACACTTACTGATACACGCTGGATAAAAATGACCATGTTTCCTTATCTCTGAATTGGGCGAATAACCCAACCAAAACTCGGCCATTGTGATGGGTTTTAACCCATGTCGATAAGCATAATGCAATAGTTTAGGTGCAGCACATTCGCCTGCGCCTGATGGAGGTATGGATTCTTCAGAGATGTCAAAGATATCATAGAGGTTTTTGGTCTCAAGATGGGCATTGAAAAACCTGTAGTTTTCAAAGATTAAATGCTGCAATTCACTTGATTTTTTTCTGCGTTGGTCCTTTAATTTTTTTATTTCTGTATGGTGTTGTGCAAGTTCATTTTCTAGATTTTCTAAAGACTCCTTGTATTGTTTTTTTAGTTTTTTCATTTGATAATGGTAGTGAATACTCTCTTTGTCTAGGGCCTCAGTAGCCGCTGCATATTCTTCAGAATCAGGTGAAAAAGTGATAGCGGACCGCTTTATTTGTCTTTGTGCTTTAGCTTCTTTGATTTCTTTTTTATAAGCTTCTATGGTGGTAATTTCTTCTTCTTTTAGCTGTTCGATGGCTTTAAGTAGCTCAAGGTATTCAGGGGCGTTTTCAAGACGCTCTATTTGTCGATTGATGATATTGGTCTCAGCTTCTCCTTTTTTATAAAATCCATCTTCGTCTAAAGTGTCAAAAATAGGAGGCACAAAACCCTTATGATGATTTTTGTCGTAGAGTTTTCCAGAGAAAGCCGATAAAAAACCCAAATGGCCCTCTTGATTTATGACCACCAATACGCCCAACATCTTGCCTATACCCGTATTAAACAGCGAAAAATTATATTCGTCGTCCATCTCAAAATGCTTGCATATATGTGCCTTTAATTGCTCTGCCGCTTTCAGTGCTAATGGATGTGGGTCATAACAAAATGGATAGTTAAACCTCTCAGGACAGTCTATCCCCGATATATCTTCATGAAAATCTGTCCAACAGGGTATCTCTTTGGTTTCTTGCATTAAAATGAATTAGATATTTTTATTTGGGGCGCAAAGGTACGGAGTTGAAGTGGAAAAATAGTAAAGTGGATAATTAATAGTGGGTTAAGTACCTTTTTTAGTAGGAATAGTTGCTTATGAAAGATATTGTAAACTCCTTCTGCATAATCCTTATATAAGATTTGGCAGAAAAAGTATCTTTGCATTTTAATTTAAGACATTTGCGATTATGTCCTACCGCACCGTCATCATAAGATTAGACAATCAGGGTATTTCCTTTAATGATACCTTAGTGATACCATTGGATAAGACTAACCTGCCGTATGCTGAGTTTCAATTTGTCAAAGGTAGAGATATCTTTTATGAGTTAGAAATACGGCATTTTGACCGTGAATCGGGGGTTTTGACGGTGTCACCTGTTCAGTACAGACCACAGATGATAGATGATTTTCTCAACCAAAGTCCCAAAACTCTATTTAACCAAGTACATTTTCAAGATATCTTTTGGCCAGCGTGGAGCATGGACTTGGCTTTTTATAAAAAAACATCTTTTGCGCACCTTTTGACTGAGACAGCACCTGAAAATAGGATTTCTCTAAAAGAACAAATTGTGCACATTCATGCAGAAATACCATTTTCGAAATTACACTTTGGAGCGGGATTCGTGTCTTTTGATTATCGTTTTAAGTGGGAAGAACACAAAAGGGAAATTCGAATATCCAATCCGCATCTTTTACCAGAATTTGAATATGTCAAGTCCTATTTCTCCAAACATTTTAATCGGCGCACTATAGATGTCCTTATGATGGTGAAAATGGTCAATAAAGCGGCAGTGGAAGTTCGAGCCACTTCAAAACATATAGACCAAATCAAAGATGTCGCCATAGAGACGCTCAAGTTTGTCAAAATAGACCGACTCAAAAATCCCAAAAAATTTATTTCTGAAATTGAAAAAAAAGTTTGTTTACTCCTGAAGATATCTTCAATCCGTTTGACAATGAAAATTTAGGTACAAATAGCATAAATGAGAAGGAACTATTAGAACACATCATGATATGGAAAGACATTCGCAATAAAAAACAGATAGAATATTTGGCTGGCGCACTTCATGAAAAAGATGAAAAAATAAGATTTACGCTAACGCCGCAATTTGGTTTTTTATTTGTGGTCAAAGGCCATCAAATGACCCACTATATCTGGGAAATGCTCAACACTCATGCCACTTATATCTGGGGTTTTGACCCAGTGGACTGGAGCAAAGAGAAACAACTCAGCAAAATAGAAGTCATCATAGCATTTATCCGCAATCATGGTCGCGACACTTATATCCGACAAGTAGCACCAGATGAAGAGATATTATTCAATCGTATCAGACACCGTGGGGCGGAAGCATCAGTGATAGACCCTTTTCCTAAATGGCGTCACGCCGTGGTAGAACTTTTGGTGTGATTTATTTCAGACGGCCCATGATAGCTTTGGTGAATAATTTTAGGTGTTTGACACTGTGCATCACTAGGAGCGTCTCCAATACATTGGTTTTTTCATCCAAAAACTTGAAGATGCGCTGAACGGGATTATTTTTAAACATACCAGTAAAAATATCACTACCCAAATCATTGCGTTTTTTCAATACACGCAGCATGGCATTGTCCAAAAACTTAAATATATTGTTTGTGGAAAATTTAGATAAATCTTTTTCCTTTTTTAAAAAAGCAACTAGGGCACTTGTATTTCTATCGCTCATAGCAAAAGTGTATCCTGTACTCGGTTTGGACCAACCCCCAGCGCTACCTATGTGAAGTACATTAGCTGTATTGTTATTCTCAAAAGGGAAGCTTGTCATAGGTATATTTCCCGATTCTTTTTCACTGATTTTAAAGGATAGAAAACCGTATTTTTCCACCATGTAGGTCTCTATCGATTTTTCATAATCTTCATAAAGAAGCAAATCTTCCGAAAACAACGTATATTCTACGAGAGCTTTGTTGGGAGATAGTGGCAAGATATACATGAAGCGTGTATTGCCCTGTTGAGGTATATCAAAATCCATAAAAGTAGCTTCATTTTCATTAAAAACATCTTTTTCAGTGTCCACAAACCACCCTACAAAGTGTTGTTTGAGATAAGGGTATTTATCCGTTCTATTGATAACTTTAGGGTCAAAGAGGCTCGAAAAGACTTTTTTCGTTTCATATACTGAAGTCGATGTAGTCACTTGAACTGATGGGCCATTATCATTTATATCTACTATTTCTTGATGCAAAAAATGGATATTTGCTTTTTCTTTTAATACTTTTTTTACAAAATTATAAAAATCAGCTCCACGTACCATTTTGTATTTGTATTCATCCAATGGAATCGATTTTTTATATGTTTCGCTTCCAAAATATACCCTATTCCACTCTTTGGTCAGAATACAGTCCCAAGTACCCTCTCCTTTTTCCCAGTAACACCATGTACGGTCATTGGATGTTTTGGTGTCCTTATCGATAAGCAAAATCTGATGATTATCAAAATAGGGGTCTAATGCCAGCTTGTAAGCCAACATCAAGCCCGCACACCCAGATCCAGCAATGATATAATCATAAGACATCAATATCAAAAATTAGTTAGGTGGAAGTACAGATTAAACCTTTAAAGGTTGTGAAAAATAAAAAAAATTGTGCTTTTACGACCACTAAAACTCACTAGAAAAATGGAATTGGACATCAGGATAATTTTCTTGAGCCATTTTGAGTGCCCAAGCGGATTCTGCTAGAAATACCAATTTTCCATCTGTATCACGGGCTATATCTTTTTTCCTGCGGGCTAGAAATTCTTTAAATACATCAGGTTTGTCACAGCTTATCCAACAGGCCTTGTGCAGACTCACTGGCTCGTAGTCGCATGACGCGCCATATTCGTGTTTAAGCCTGTGCTGTATGACATCAAACTGTAGAGCACCCACTGTGCCTATGATTTTCCGCCCATTGTCTTCTTTTGTAAAAAGTTGGGCAACTCCCTCATCCATAAGCTGATCCAGGCCTTTATTGAGTTGTTTGGTTTTCATAGGGTCAGTATTATTGACGAAGCGGAATTGTTCTGGCGAAAAGCTAGGT
This sequence comes from Saprospiraceae bacterium, assembly GCA_036782555.1. Lineage (GTDB taxonomy): Bacteria > Bacteroidota > Bacteroidia > Chitinophagales > Saprospiraceae > OLB9. Next base: position 2,572 of record DAIPYV010000105.1, on the reverse strand, counting down.
ATTCCTTTAAATTTTAAAATTTCTCCTTCTGTCAAAGAATCTCCTATTTTGAAATTGCCGCTATCATACAGACCGATAATATCACCAGGGTAAGCCTCATCAACTATAGATTTTTTGGAAGCCATAAAGGCCGTAGGATTGGAAAATTTCATGTTTTTTCCCTGGCGTACATGGTAATAATTGGTATTTCTAAAAAAAGTACCTGAGCATATCCTTAAAAAGGCAATTCTGTCCCGATGTTTGGGGTCCATATTGGCATGAATCTTGAACACAAAACCCGAAAACTTATCCTCTTCTGGCTTGACTTCTCTCTCTTCCGTCTCACGAGGTAATGGATTGGGTGCAATATCTACAAAACAATCCAAAAGCTCTCGAACACCAAAATTATTGACGGCACTACCGAAAAATACTGGACTAATATTGCCATCCAGATATTCTTGTATATCTAATTCGGGGTAGACACTGGTGATAGTTTCTATATTTTCACGCAGCTCAGCGGCCAAAATTTTATCAGTTTTAGCTTCCAATAATGGGTCATTGAGGTCTTTTATTTTGATGATATCTTCATTGTCCTGCTTTCCATGTGGACTAAAGAGAATGAGATTTTTTTCATACACACTATACACACCTTTAAATAGCTGTCCCATACCTACGGGCCAACTGAGAGGCGTGACTTTGAGTTTGAGTTTTTGCTCTATTTCGTCCAATAAATCAAACCCATCTTTACCTTCTCTATCCAGCTTATTGACAAAGACGATGACAGGAGTTTTGCGCATACGGCATACTTCAACCAGTTTTTCAGTTTGTTCCTCTACTCCTTTGGCGACATCTACCACCACGATGACACTATCCACCGCTGTCAGCGTCCGATAGGTATCTTCTGCAAAGTCCTTGTGACCTGGTGTGTCCAAAATATTGATTTGTTTGCCACGATACTCAAAAGCCATGACTGATGTTGCCACTGAGATACCTCTTTGTTTTTCTATTTCCATAAAGTCAGAGGTGGTACTCTTTTTAATTTTATTAGACTTAACCGCACCTGCTTCTTGAATGGCTCCACCAAAAAGCAATAGTTTTTCGGTGAGTGTAGTCTTACCAGCATCCGGGTGGGCGACGATTCCAAAGGTTTTTCTTTTTTTGAGTTCCTCACTATGTGTACTCATATACAAACTATTTTTTATTGAAAGGCCGCAAAGTTAAGGACATTTAAAGGAATTTAAGTCATTCACCTCGGTATTGTCCTATAATTTATTTTATATTTTTTTGAGATTTAAAAAAAATGGCACAGTTTCTGATGTAATTTAAATATGGACATACAGAAAATAAATAGAAGACATTTTGTAGAAACAGACCTCTATTACAGAGTGAGTATGGGGTTGTCATCCAAGCTGTTGAGGTACGAAAATGGTATCTTTCATCTCGAAGTCACCCTAGGTAGGAAGTGGGATAAAAACTATAATGCCACAGCAGCGGAAATAGCCCACTCGTGGAAGTCAAATCACAATGAATTGGCTCATGCTATTGGTTGTAAGGTATTTATAATAGATTTAAAAAAAGACCCTACCAAAGCAGTTCTCATACAGTCTAATATCAATCCCGGGTACGATGCCTTCAAGGGTATATTATTTGCTAAAAATTATCTGAATTAGGGTGTTTACTTAATTCTGTTAATTATTTTCATTCTTGTTATTAACTTTCTTTAGAAAAAAATTGCTTCCAATTAGGACTGTTTTTGAAAACAAAATGGGTCAATTCAAAGATGCAATGATTTTAAGCGCTTTAAAATACATAGTCCCACACATTTCATACCTTGATTTTTTAGATTGACGGTTTGTTTGTAAAATATATAAACAGACTCCTTATTCTATTCATATAAAGTGATTTTTACCTACGAGTAGCTCATTATTCTCAAATTATTTATCCAAAAATAGGTTTAATAAATCAAATTCCATGTAAAAATTTTAACTTTGCGCTGTTAATTGTAAAATTATGTCAAATAAAATCAATATTATATTGCCTGATGGTAGTGTCAGAGAGTACGAAAGTGGTATCACTTCTATGGAAATAGCTAAGTCTATAAGTGAAGGGTTGGCACGAAATGTATTGGCTGCCTCAGTTAATAATGAAGTGTGGGACGCAAATAGGCCCATAAAGGGAGATGCTTCTGTAAAGCTTTATACATGGAATGACAAAGAAGGCAAAGCCACCTATTGGCACTCATCAGCTCATTTGATGGCTGAGGCACTAGAAGCATTGTATCCTGGAACAAAATTTGGTATTGGTCCCGCTATTGACAATGGATTTTATTATGATGTAGATACAGGCGATGTCACACTGACGCCTGCAGATATGCCCAAAATAGAAGCTAAAATATTAGAATTAGCTAGAAATAAAAGCATTTACGAACGCAAAGAAGTTTCTAAAAAGGACGCCATCGACTATTTTACAGAGAAACAGGATGAGTATAAATTAGAGTTGCTCGAAGGGCTCGAAGATGGTCAGATAACTTTCTACACGCAAGGAAACTTTACAGATTTGTGTAAAGGGCCACATATTCCTGATACTTCTACCA
>DAIPYV010000104.1:7753-11888 GCA_036782555.1 Saprospiraceae bacterium | reverse complement strand
GTGTTTTTACAATTTTTTCACCGTCCACGTATTTAGATTTGCTAAAATCAAACTCTAAATGCACTGGAAGAACAAAATTGGTCACTCTTAACTTCGCATCTCTTTCCAATGCTAAATCAAATGTCTGCAACTGAGTCATATTTCCATCTTTTACAAAGTATTGATTATCATTTGGTCTGTAATTGTTGTATGTAAAAGAAAGACCATACTTCAAATTCAATAACGATGAATTAGGAGTTAATCGATATTTTCGAGTATATCCCCATTCCACAAAGTGAGAATTACCTGCATTGAGATCATTGTTTTGCATGGAATTAAGGTCACCATCATTCGCCAAATTATTGAATCCCCATGAAAATATCCACTGTGATGTATTGCGAGACTCAGATCTATGCTTTTTCTTTTTCTTTTCATCAGATTTATAGGTATAGGGTCCTCTTTTTATTTTTTCGCCCCATTCCTTTATTTCGCCTATTATACTCGTGTCTTTGTCAGTATCTGTTTCAATATCGACCATTCCTGAGTTCGCTTCCAATCTTGACAATTCTCTTTCTAATGGATCTATTCTATCTTCTATACGTTCTGCAGTATCTTCAGCCAATTCTCTTTTTTGTAGATCTGCCTCACTTTTGGTGATTAAGCCCTTGTCATAAGCATTATTAATGTCATCTACTCTTTTGGCCAATGCCTCTTTTTCTTGCTTTTTAATGAGCTCAATGTCTTGTTTTAATTCTTGAATTCTGCTTTCATCTTCGCTCTGAGCAAAAACAAATAAACTTAAAAATAATAGTGATAATGTAAATAATAATTTGTTCATGATAAATTGATTTTAATAATGTTTTAAATAAATGTTGATTTTAATAATAAAAATATCTCCTTTCCGCCAATAAAATTCCCGGTGTATTATATTGTTTTCAAGTTACTATTTAGGTATGTGCTTTCAAACTATAAAAATAGATATTTTTTAGTTGAACTGTCATGTAACTAAATAGTTACGTTTTCAAAAGATATTGTGAAAATTTCTTATTCGTATATGCGATTAATGACAGCTACTATCACTTGTTCTGATGTGTTTTGAACATTTTTCTGCAGTTTCGCTAAAAATGTCTCTTGTGACTTCTTTTCTGCCTCTGCCAATAGAAGGTCAGGGTGCGTTTTGTGTTTCTTTTTTATTTTGGCGAGGCGCTCTTTCTTTAATCTTTCGTGTGCTTTGATTAGAAGATTTTCTGTCTCTGATATATTTTGAGACCCAACCTCTTCTACTTCTGATACTTCTCCTATCGATGCCATGATGGGCTCATTTGTAGTGCTCTCTAATATTTCGTTATTATCCTTAACAATTGAAGATATTTGAGTTATTACTTCCTTTTTAGAAACATACACCTCATCAAGGATCGGGCTTTGTCCTTTAGTAACCTTAGATTCAAATGAAGTTATTGTATCGATGGAGGTGTCTGCATCAGACGAAACGGTATTGCCTACTACGTTATTTTCTTCTTCTTCAATTTCATTAGGAATCTCTGATTGGACAATGATTTCATTATTAAGGCCTTCGCTTTGAGGTATCACCCACCACATTAATAATCCTACAACGGCTATTGACGCAGCTATTCCTATCCAATATTTAAATCCTTTTCCATGAGATGCGCTTTCAGTATCTAACATGTTTTCTAGCTGATCCCAACTCGCTTCCTGTGGTGTTATTTCTCTGTTTTGGAATAAATCTTTAATTTCTTTATCTGATAAATTACCCATGATTGACATAATTATATTTTGTTAATAATGATTGTAATAATTTTTTGGCATATGCCAATTGAGATTTTGAAGTCCCAACACTTATATTGAGTGCTTCAGCTATCTCATGATGTTTATATCCATCTACCGCATACATTACAAAGACCAGTTTGCATCCTTCTGGCAATGTATCAATACACTTCTGTATATCTTCAATATATACATTACTAGAACTCGTCATGGGACTTTCAAGAATTATTTCTTCTTCATTATAAAAGAAATTCTTCTGACTTCTTATATGCGATATGCATGCATTTACAGCTATTTTTCGCATCCATGCTTCAATATGTCCTTGATGTTCGTATTTGTCAATATTTTGATAAATCTTCATAAATACCTTGATCATTACATCTTCTGCATATTGGACATCAGATACATACTGCCTGCAAATACTCAAAACTTTTGGTGCATAGCGTTGATAAAATATCTTTTGAGCTGCACGGTCCTGACTTCTTAGTCTTGTTACTAAGTCTGTCAACTCTGAATTCAATTCTACAATTTTCACCGTTTTGTTGTTTGATTTTATTTTATGACACCTAAAACATAAAAAGGGTTGTAACGAAGCGAAAAAAAATAATTTTATTACTGAAAATAATTTGTAAATTCATATTATATTTATTTTTAATGAGTTCGGCATAATTATTGCTCAAGTAGTTGGGTAAGTTTAATTTTAGTTAATTATCAACATTTTAAATTTTAATTAAAGTGAAGTATCTTTTTGTTTTTATTTTATATATTACTCCATTTCTGTGTATCGGACAAACTAAGATTTCTAAAGAATTAGAAATTGTTAAAAATGCCCTTTCTCCAGCAAAGCCACAGCTTTTTAATATCAGTTCTGCTAGGAGCAATGTTATTGTTCCAGATGAGATTCAAGAATATTCTTTGTTACAAATAAATCAAAATGTATTGCGAGACCTAAAATCTCAAAGGCTGCCATATTTACAATTAACTATTCCACAGTCAGGTAGAAATAGCATCGTTTTGGAGCTAGTGGAAAGCGACTTGTTTACAGCCGATTTTTCAGTTATAGCCGCGCCTTTAATGCACAAGGTAGAGTACAAATCTATAAAGCATTACCATGGAATCATACAAGGACAAGACAGAAGCTACGCGGCCATATCCATACTCGATGATGAACTTATTGGTATCATCTCTCATCCCGCGGCTTCAGGAAGTTTAGTGATCGGTAAGTTAGAAGACAGTGATGACCATATAATGTATCAAGACCACCAAATTGCTGCACAAAATTCATTCAGCTGTCTTACAGATGACAACACTGAAATCAGGTATAATCAGGACCAACTTAGGTTTAGAAAACCGGCTCAGCGCAATGGTGAAAAATGTGTAGGTATGTATTTAGAAGTAGATTATGACATTTACCAAAACAAAGGTAATAACATTGACAATACAGTAGCATATATCACATCATTGATGAATCAAGTTATCTTATTATATCAAAATGAACAGATAGAAGCTAAAATATCTGAAATTGTGGTCTGGACACAACCGAGTCCCTATAATGGGGCCTCCTCTATGGATATGCTCAATGCTTTTAGATCACAAAGGCCCAATTTTAATGGCGATATAGCTCAGCTTTTATCTTTCAAAACCAATGGGGGCGTGGCTTATGTCAATACACTATGTAGTTCAGATAAATCCTATAGAACGAGCTTTTCTAGAATTCAACCCACATTTCAAAACGTACCTACTTACAGCTGGTCGGTTCACGTGGTAGCACATGAATTTGGACATATTTTAGGCTCACATCATACCCATGCATGTGTATGGAATGGAAATAACACAGCTATAGATGGCTGTTTTACCACAGAAGGATTTTGTAGCAATCCTGGAATTCCTCAGGAAGGCGGGACTATTATGTCCTACTGTCACATTTCTTCTGCCGGTATCAATTTTTCAAATGGATTTGGTACTCAACCAGGAAATTTACTAAGATCAAACATTCATAATGCTACATGTTTAAGTACATGTGATAGTAGTGGCGGTAATGAGGATACATGCAACGGTATTACTTTAAAAGTAGAAATAAAAACGGATGCTTACCCTTCTGAAACATTGTGGGAGATTAAGAATGATAAAGAAATCGTTGTATCTTCAGGTGGGGCATACTCCTCTAGGCATACTGTCTATAACCACGACATTTGTTTACCAGCCGGTTGCTATAGTTTTCAAATACAAGATAGGTACGGCGATGGCATTTGTTGCAATTATGGCCAAGGACATTATTTGATGAAAATTGATAACGAAATTATTTTTCAAGGTGGTCAATTTAATGATAAAGAAAATCATTTCTATAGTCTGACAGAAGTAAGATTCTATG
>DAIPYV010000104.1:0-7743 GCA_036782555.1 Saprospiraceae bacterium | reverse complement strand
TAATGATAAAGAAAATCAGTCATTTTGTTTACACCAAGATGTGCCCACTTGTGAAGACGGCATCCAAAATGGAGATGAAGAGGGCATAGACTGTGGTGGAAGCTGTGCACCATGTCCCACTTGTGAAGACGGCATCCAAAATGGAGACGAAGAAGGCATTGATTGTGGTGGAGGCTGTACTCCATGTCCGACATGTGAGGATGGTATTCAAAATGGGGACGAAGACGGCATAGATTGTGGTGGAAGCTGTATTCCGTGTGACACTCAATATTCAGGCATTGTTATAGATACATTGGCTGGATACTTTTTTGAAACGGACTGGGATGGATGGTATAGAGGAGGAACTCATGCTACAAGGGTTAGAAGTATACATTCACCTGAAGGTAATTTTTCATTGCGAATAAGGAATGGAGCGGGCGAGTTGTCCTCTGTATTTTCTCCCGAATGGAGTAGTTTAGACTATGATTACACTCTCATAAGTTTTAGTTTCAAATGTGTAGGTATGGAGATAGGTAAAGGTTTTAAGCTTCAAGCCGAAAAGAACGGAATATGGTTTGATATCAAAGAGTATAATATTTCTTCATCCACATTAAACAACACAACGTACTTAGATTCGATCCGTTTGGACAGTGAGATAAATGGCCTGACTAAGATCAGGTTTCAAAATTTGGGTAGTGACAATAGCGATTTGACCTACATAGATGCTGTACAAGTTATTGGTGTTAAATCAGGCGCAGAAATACCCAACTGCCAAGATGGTATCCAAAATGGTGAAGAAACAGGTATAGATTGTGGAGGAAATTGTCCACCATGTGATTCCGGTGAAGGTGATGACGAATCTAGCGATGATGATGATAACTCAATCATTTCAACAACAGAAATGGCGGGCTATTATTTTGAAGAAAGTATGGATGGATGGCTTAGAGGTGGCACGCACGCCAATAGAGTATATTCTATTCACTCTCCTGAAGGTCAGTATTCACTTAGGCTTAGAAACGGGCAAGGTGAGGCATCATCAGTCATGTCTCCTTTGGTCACTTTTGAAAATGTGGACTCCATAAGAATAGATTTTGCATCTAAAGCGGTAAGTTATGAAACTGGTAAAAGCTTCATAATGTCCTATTTCAATGGGGAAATCTGGCAAGATGTCAAAGAATGGGTCTCAGGTATAGACTTTACAACTAACCAATCAAATCAATCGTCTGTGGTGATTCCAGTGGGTTCCATACCTTATTTTCAGATTAAACTTACAAGTCAGGGGAGCGATAATTCTGATTTGATATATTTGGATGCTTTCTCTTTTACAGCCTTTCATAAAGAAAATGACGTGCCTAGTATGCACGTAGCTAATGTATATCCTTTGGTCGAAGTTACCCAAGAAAAACCCATTTTAATGCCGAATCCAGCTGATAGTTTTGTAGATGTATTGTTTGAAGAAATACCTAAAAAGATTCAGTTATTTGATTTGTCAGGTCAACTGATGGAAGAATTTTTTGATACGCAGCAGATTTTTATAGAAAATTTTCCGTCTGGCATATACATGGCGGTTATTCACACCACAGATAATGTTTTTAACCTCAAACTGGTTAAACGTTGATTCGTCATGTTCAGCCTTACCTTTGGTCGAGTATTACCTCCATTGGTCGAAGCTGCGGAACTAGAGTGCTTTTTTACATGTTTTGATAATATTAATAATTTTTAAAAATATAAAGTCATGAATAGAAATCCAATTCCAGCTATCATTCTTGTTTTTTCAATATTTGTTATTTCATTGATCGGTATTATGGCGGGTCTTCCGAGGGATAAAGTTTGGTCACAAGAAATGAAGGGAAAAGCTGAATTAGCCCGAGCTGAACAAAATCGTCAAATAAAAATAGAAGAAGCCAAAGCTAATTTGGAAGCGGAAAAACTTAATGCCCTTGCTGAAATAGAAAGAGCCAAAGGTGCTGCCGAAGCTATAAAAATTGAAAACGGCTCTCTTTCAGAAAAGTATATTCAGTATCTTTGGGTCAGACAGCAGAATCATTTGAATGATAAAACTGTTATTTATATTCCTACAGAGACCAATCTACCGATTTTGGAGGCCAGTAGGCAGAGGTAGTTCTTAGGTGTTTGATACCAATTATTGAGATAATTTTAAAAATATCCACCAATTGGCACTAATTTATAATTTTGTATAATAATTAGAATTGACATGAGCAAACCTCTCGTTAGGTATGAATGGTTAAATAAAAAGTCTTATCAGGAAATATGGGCTATTCAAACTGAAATTCATAAAGATTTGATTCAAAAAAAACTTGACAAAAGGGCGCTCACTTCTGAGGTTAAGGTTTTAAAGAATCAAAAGCATATATTTTTACTTTGTGAGCATGATCACGTTTATACTTTGGGGAAAAGTGGCAGCACAGAAAATCTTCTATTGACTGACCAAGAATTATTGAGTAACGACATCGAGTTTTTTAAAATAAATAGGGGAGGAGACATCACTTATCATGGGCCAGGACAAATAACGGGTTATCCTATCTTGGATTTAGATGAGTTTTTTACAGATATTCATAAGTATGTGAGACTTATTGAAGAAATGGTTATTCAATACTTACATAAATGGGGATTGGAAGGAATGAGAATCGATGGATATACAGGTGTATGGCTACCGCCCAATCAAAAATCATCTTACTACCGAAAGATATGTGCCATTGGTGTACACATGTCTAGGTGGGTCAGCATGCATGGCTTTGCCTTTAATGTCAATACCGATATTTCTTATTTTGATAAGATTATACCATGTGGCATTGTGGATAAAGATAAAAAAGTGACATCTTTGGCCATAGAGATAGGAAGAACTTTGGATATAAATGAAGTGGGCAATGATTTATTGTCTATTTTTGCGGATCTTTTTAAATGTGATATAATAGCCAATGAGCAAAATAGATAAATCAGGTACGCCAGGAAAATTGGTTAATGCCTCAGTGACAGTGATGACCGAAATGATTATGCCCAATGATACCAATCCTATGGGGAATCTCATGGGCGGCTATCTCATGCGGTGGATGGACATAGTATGTGCTATATGTGCGGCAAGGCACTGTGAAGCTCAAGTAACTACAGCTTCTGTAGATCATATCTCTTTTCATGAGCCTATAAAACTGGGAGAAGTGATGTCTCTTACTGCCAAAGTTACTCGTGCGTTTAATACCTCTGTGGAGATTTATGTAGAAGTCAGCACTGCTGAAATCACAGGCAAGAATCCAAGACAATCTAATCACGCTTACTTCACATTTGTGGCTTTGGACAAAGAGACGCATAGACCTACACCCGTACCTCCAGTGATACCCATCACTAATGAAGAAAAAATGCAATATGAGAAAGCAGCTAGAAGACGAGAATTACGTCTTATATTAGCTGGAAAAATAAAACCTGAACAAGCGAAGGAGCTAAGGTCATTTTTTGCAGAGTTTGAAAAGTTGTAATTGACATTATGTTTTTTACTCAATGTATTGAATTGAAAATCGTTATATCAGATTCAAAAAAGACAACTTAATTCGCTTTATATTAAAACTTAGTAGTTGTTTCACTAAAGTATGATGCTTTTTTAAAAGGGTTAATTCCCATTCTCAATTCTTCTTATCACCAATACATTTTTTGTCTCGGGTATTAATTTAAATGTTTCACTGATACCATACAATAGGACAGCACATATCTCAGTTTGGTGGACTAATAGTGGAATTTCGTCTTTTAAGGGTTGAGGTACTTTTTTATTGATAAGATAATCTTTTAGTTTTTGGAATTGGCCATTCATGCCTAAGGGTTGTATTTTATCTCCAGGTTGCCGATATCTGATGAGTAGATTATTGGATAGATTGTCAGCATGGATATATAACACATCATTTGAATAATCAATGATATTTTCAATAGGCATCTGTTCAAATTTATATAATTTTTGACCCAAAGTTATAGTCTGTGGACAGTCGTTCACAGAGAGTATGATTTCATTTTTTTCATTGGTATTAATCTTAGAAATCCATAATTGACTCCTATTTATTGTTGCTCTAAATTGACTTGATAGATAATATGTTCCCGTTTTATTTTCGTTAGCAACTATTGTGGCCACTTGATCCATATTGAAGCCATATGGTCTTATCAACTCAAATAATAGAGTTTCACACTCATTGAACGAGATGATTTTGTCTAAGTTGATGATGATTTTGCCTTCATCTTCAAAAAAAACTTCCGTTTTCACTTTATCCACTAGTTGCTGATAAAGCTTAAAAGAGGATATCAGATTGCTTTGGGTCGTATAAAGACCAATTTTCGCCCTTGGATCGGTTTCATACATCTTGGGTATTAATTCATTTCTTACTTTGTTTCTCATGTACTTGTTTGAAGCATTGGAGGCATCTTCTCTGAATGGAATATGATTAGTTGAGGCATATTGTCTAATCTCTTCATTAGTAAAAAACAAAAGAGGCCTGATTATTTTTTCTGATAGGACATCCATGCCTTTTAGACCTTCTATACCAGTACCTCGCATCATATTGATAAGCATGTTTTCTATGTTGTCATCCTTGTGGTGCGCTGTGGCTATAAAGTCATAACCATTTTTTTCAGCTAAGTCATAAAGAAAGCTATATCTTAAGTTTCGAGCTTTTTGTTGTAAGTTACCCGTGAGTAATGCATCTTTTTCAAGGGTTATTGTATAAAATGGAAGAGTGTTTTCTTGACAATAAATACGTACCAGCTCTTGGTCTTTGTAGGATTCGTTCCCGCGCAAATTATGATTGATGTGGGCTACACCGATATCTAATGAACACTTCAAAAATATCTCTAGCATCACCATAGAGTCCACTCCTCCAGAGACAGCTAAAAGTACTTTATTTTCTTTTGTAAGTATTTTTTTATCAATTATGTGTGATAAAAAGGTTTCAATCATTATTTTTGTGCTTTAATAATCACTTAATGTCATTGTGACAATATTTTTTTAACTAATTATATACAAAAACATTTTATATGCTAAATAAGTTGATTTTTGGTGCATTGTTTATTATTATGGTGCTTATGAGTTGTAAAAATACGACAACATCAGATACTAAAAATAAATCATTGCTGACAATAGAAGAATCTAATGTACTACATAATCATGAGGGATGGACTGAAGAACAAATCAATAGCTCTCGACTTCAAGCCGCTGATGTTTGGGGGCATAGGGTTAAGAATTCAGACGAGTCCAAAGCTAATATTTTGCACAAAGATATGTGGCATGTAATAGCTGTATTAAGAGGAAGTGATGTGACTTTTGGTGACGTGCTCAGAGGTGCTTGGTTCAAATTTAGTGACAAAAATACATATCAGATAGGGTCTTATGATGAAGTGATAGGAGGTGGACGATATCATTACGATGTTGAAAAATCTACTTTATTGCTCATAGACAATGATCCACGGATGAAACCTCAAGAGTTTAATTTATTGGTCAATAATAATGCCATTGTATTTGTAGGTGAACCATCCTATAAAGACAATAATATGCAGGCAAAATTAGAAAAATTTGATGTTTATCCCGCTAAAACAACTCCATCTACTGAATAACATTTATATTATTTTTAATGATGAATCACTTTAATCCAATTTTTTTTACTTTAGTATTACTGACTTCCCTTTTGGTGAGTTGTAAGTCCAAAACAGATCAAAATACCATGCCAAACCAACAAGATATTACCCTAGGTCAGTGGCCTGAATGGGCTAAAAATGCCAATATTTATGAGGTAAATATTCGTCAATATACCGTTGAAGGCACATTTAATGCCTTTTCTGAACACCTTCCTAGATTGAAAGAGATGGGTGTGGATATCCTTTGGTTGATGCCTGTTTTTCCAATTAGTACTGCAAAAAGAAAAGGGAGCTTGGGGAGTTACTATGCCGTTTCAGATTTTCGTCAAGTCAATCCTGAATTTGGTACTATGGACGATTTTAGTAAAATGATCAAAAAAGCGCACGACTTAGGTATGTATGTCATCTTGGATTGGGTACCCAATCATACAGGCTGGGACCATGTATGGCTCACCGAATATCCTGAATTTTATACTAGAAATAGCGATGGAGAGATTACAGATCCTATGGATGACAGTGGGAAATCAATGGGCTGGACTGATGTGGCCGATTTGAATTATGACAACGCTGAGATGCGTCTAAAAATGCAAGATGACATGATGTATTGGTTGCAAGAGCACGATATTGATGGTTTCCGACAAGATATGGCACTGCTGGTCCCAATTGATTTTTGGACATCCACCATCCAAAAACTTAAATCTATTAAAAACGATGTCTTCATGCTAGCTGAGTCAGAAGTACACGACCACACGAATACAGGGTGTTTTAATGCACTCTACGCTTGGAGCCTTCATCATATATTGAATGATGTCGCACAAGGTAAAAAGTCCATTAAAGATATTGACATTTGGTATCAATACGAAAGACCTAAATTGACACAAGGTGCTTATATGCATTTTACTTCCAATCATGATGAAAACTCGTGGTCAGGTTCAGAAATAGAGCGGATGGGTGAAGCTCATAGAGCCTTTGCTGTTTTAGTCAATACATTAGATGGTGTGTCTTTGATGTACAGTGGTCAGGAAGAGCCACTTTATAAGAGGTTAGAGTTTTTTGAAAAAGATACTATCGGCTTCAAAAATTATAGCTATACGGATTTTTACCGAATACTTCACACTATAAAACACGATAATCCCGCATTATGGAATGCAGAATACGGTGGTGATCTAGTAAGAATCATGCCGGATAATAACATTATGGCTTTTGAAAGGTCAAAGGGCGATAATAAGGTTACTGTCATCATCAATCTAAGTAAGCAGCTCCAAAAACCAAGAATAGACAGAATCATACACGGTACAGAAGTGTTCACTGGCAAGGCCTTTAATTATAATTTCAATGAAGAAATTGAATTAAAACCATGGGAATATGTAGTCGTTTCTAATAGTAAAAATTAAATTGAGTCAATACCCTAAATGGGATATTGACCAATAATAAATCGCTTTTTTTTAGCGAAAAAAAACCTTTTAACACCTAATCAAATCACCAACATGCAGAAACCCTATTTATCAAAATCGGCTCTTTGGAATATGAGCATGGGCTTTTTAGGAATTCAGGCAGGTTTTGCCCTTCAAAATGCCAATGCTTCGCGTATTTTACAATCTTTTGGTGCAGACACCCACCACTTGGGATGGTTTTGGCTTGTGGCACCTATTACAGGTATGGTAGTTCAGCCCATTATTGGCTATTACAGTGATAGGACTTGGACTTCTTTCGGAAGGAGGAAACCTTTCTTTTTTGTAGGTGCTATTCTGGCATCCATAGGTTTATTATTGATGCCCAATGCGGGGATGTTTGCAGCCGTTATACCAGCACTCTGGGTAGGAGCGGGTATGTTGATGATCATGGATGCATCTTTTAATGTGGCCATGGAACCATTTAGAGCTTTAGTTGCTGACAAACTTAATACAGATCAGCGCACAGCTGGCTATGCTATACAGACTATATTGATAGGTATTGGAGCGGTTTTAGGTTCGTGGATGCCTGCGCTTTTTGGCAATGGTATCAAAACAACCGAGGTGTTTCCTGCTTTTTTTGAAAATATGATGGGTAGCAACTTCTTGCCTGGTATGGGATTGAACACTTTTGGTGGTGATGGCGTCGTGCCTCAAAATGTTATTTGGGCTTTTGTGACTGGAGCTA
>DAIPYV010000103.1:0-11940 GCA_036782555.1 Saprospiraceae bacterium | reverse complement strand
ACCAGTATTGAAGCTGAGACAGGCAAAATTGTATACAAAGTTCAAAAAGAATTATTAAAAGGTGAAATTTGGTTTTTAAAGAATATTCCCTTAGACACATTAGGCATTATGTGGACATCAGGATTCGAAATGTATCATGTATATAATGTAGATGTCATCATGAATCAATTGTATTGTATCGAAAATTAAAGTAATATAAAATATGTTAGGATTAAAATTAGCGACTGACCCAGTATGGGTAAATATAGCCGAAAAGACCATAGACGAAATATTGACAGATCATGCTTACTGTGAGCAAAAAGCGGCTTCTACGTGTATTTCATTGATAATTCAGTTTCCTGAAAAAGGAGAACTTGTAGAAGAATTAACCCCAATAGTAGCTGAAGAATGGGGGCATTTTAGGAAAGTACTCAAGGAGATGAAAAATAGAGGTTACACATTTGGAAGGAATAGGTCAGATGATTATGTAACTGAACTATTAAAGTTTCAGCGCAAAGGTGGCAAAGCGGAAGATAGACTATTGGATAAATTGTTGATCAGTGCTATGATAGAGGCCAGAAGTTGTGAGAGGTTTAGATTACTTTCACTCCACATAGAGGACGATGATTTAAAAAAGTTTTATCATGAATTTATGGTTTCAGAAGCGGGTCATTATCGTACATTCATAGATTTAGCCAATTTATATCTTGATAAGACCCAAGTAAAAGATAGATGGGAGGAAATGTTGGTTTTTGAGGCAGAGATAATGAAAAAAAGAGAGCTAAGAGGCGATAGAATGCACTAAATTTTCTAAATAAATTTAATAATATGGAGGTTTGGGAACAAGATTTTGAGTGGTTGCGTGTCAAGCATTTGGTCAAAAAGGCTATGAATAAGGAGACATTACCGGATTTACAGACGGTATTATTTTTGATTGGAGTACAAGAATTGGGACGTATTCCAAAGGATAAGTTTACTAAAGAAGAAAAACGAGACTTGATGCACGTGGCGGTTTGCACTTTGTTAGAGCCTTATGGTTATTATCAGTTTGAGGGTAGAGATCAGGATGGATGGCCACATTGGCAGGAAATTAAATCTTTTGATCTCAAGGGAGTGCAAGAGCAAGAAGCTTATTTGGTACAAAGAGTGATAGAGTACTTTCGAAAGTATAACGAAATACATGATTTTAAAATAGAGGATAATTAAAATATAAGCACCATGAAGAATTTAATTATATTTTTAATCTTTATAGGAATGGTTTCTTGTAAAGAAAGTAATGTGGTCACTATACACACAGAGTATGGAGACATGAAAGTACAGCTTTTTGACAGCAGTCCGAAGCATAGAGATAATTTCAAAAAATTGGTCAAAGAGGGTCTTTATGATGATTTATTATTTCATAGAGTTATTAATGGTTTTATGATTCAAGGGGGCGATCCTGAATCCAAAAATGCACCTGTAGAAAAAATGTTGGGCAGCGGTGGACCTGGTTATACTATCCCACAGGAAATAGGGATTCCACATTTCAAAGGCATGGTAGCAGCTGCTCGTCAAGGAGATGCAGTCAATCCAGAAAAAGCTTCGTCTGGCTCTCAATTTTATATCGTTCACGGACAGCCAGTTACGGAAGAAATGCTCAATCTCACATCAGTCAGTAAGCATATCAAATATTCAGAAGCGCAAAAACAAAAGTACTTTAGGCTGGGAGGAACGCCAATGTTGGATAACGATTATACTGTTTTTGGCGAGGTGGTAGAAGGTCTTGACGTGATTGACAAGATTGCAGGGGCACAGTGCGATGAGCGAGACAGACCTATTAAGGATATTAAAATGCGCATTCATTGAAAATCTCAGGAAAATTAAGTAAAAAGGTAGGAGTCGTAAGTTGCTTTTATTTGTTTTTTATAGCAGCTTGCTCTGTTCCGAAAGCTCATTTTGTAGTTGAGGACTTCAATGATGAACTTCCCGTCTCATTGAAAATAAAAAATATGTCATCCGATGCGGATAGCTATCATTGGAGTTTTGGTAATGGCGTGTTTTCGTCAGATGTACAAGGTGAGGTAAACTATTTGCATTCAGGTTTATATACTATCCAACTTAAGGCGACTAAAGGCAAAAAATCATCTACGTACAGCCAAAGTATTTATTTAAAAGCGCCTGAAAAATGCCTAGTGGTACTAAAAACCAATTTTGGACAAATGACTTTGGAATTATTTGGCGAAACACCTATACATCGGGACAATTTCCTTAAAAATGTAGAAGATTCATATTATAATGATATCAAATTTCATCGGGTAATCAGAGGTTTTATGGCACAAGCTGGTGACGAAAACACCAAGTCCGACAAATCCAATATCAAGGGAATGCAAGATATTTTACTGGATGCTGAGATACGTTCAGATTTTTTTCACACCAAAGGTGCCTTAGCTATGGCGAGGCAACCTGATAGTGTCAATCCATATAAAAAATCTTCCAACACTCAGTTTTATATTGTACAAGGAGCACCCGTTTCTATGATCTCATTAGAGAATTATGAGATCGAAAAAAATATAGAATATCCACAAGAAATAAAAAAAATATATAAAAATTTAGGTGGAACGCCTCAATTAGACAAAGAATATACTATTTTTGGGCATTTAATTGACGGTTTTGATGTATTGGATAAAATAGCAGGTGTATCTACTGACAATTCAGATAAGCCAATAGAAGATGTAATTATATTGAAAATCACAGAAGTAAATTGATATTATGCAGATTTTAGGTATCGATGTAGGCGGCACAGGTGTCAAGTCAAATGTAGTAGAAATGGAAACAGGAGATGTCCTGTACGAAAAGTTACGCATAAAAACACCTTCTCCCGCTACTCCGGAAGCGATTATAGATTGTTTAAAAACCACAGTTGAGCATTTCCAATGGAAGGATAAGATAGGTATTTGTTTTCCATCTGTGATTAAAAATGGTATAGCCATCACGGCAAGCAATATTGACAAAGCCTTTATTGGTTATCCTATAGATGAAGCATTTAGCCAAGCGCTACAATGTGAAGTCACAGTAGTTAATGATGCAGATGCTGCAGGGATAGCTGAAATGACTTATGGCAAGGGCCGCGGACAACAAGGATTGGTCATCTGTGTGACTTTGGGTACGGGTATTGGTTCTGCCATGTTTTTTAATGGTCAGCTATTGACCAATACAGAATTGGGCCATCTTAAATATAAAAAGTCTGTATTTGAAAAATATGCCTCTAACTCAGCTAGGGTCAATAAGCAGTTGTCTTATAAGGCATGGGCAAAAGAATTGGATGTATATCTGAATCACCTTCATTTACTTCTTAATCCTGATTTAATCATACTAGGAGGAGGTGTGAGTAAAGAGTTTTCTCAGTACGAAAAATATCTCAGTGTTGGAACACGTATAGAAGCAGCCGCATTGCAAAACAATGCTGGATTGATAGGGGCAGCTATGGCAGCTAATAACCATAAGATGATATAATTAATACGTTTAGAGGATGAAACAGTATCATGACTTACTACAACATATTTTAGATAATGGCACAAAAAAAACGGACAGAACTGGTACGGGTACAATAAGTGTATTTGGCTATCAGATGAGGTTTGACTTGAATGAGGGTTTTCCGATGATAACCACCAAAAAGCTTCATTTGAAGTCTATTATCTACGAACTCTTATGGTTTCTTAATGGTGATACTAATATAAAATATCTGACAGAGCATGGCGTCCGAATTTGGAATGAATGGGCGGATGAAAACGGTGACTTAGGTCCCGTCTATGGTAAACAATGGCGCTCATGGAGTAAAGCTGATGGAGACACAGTAGATCAAATCACTCAGTTAATAAATACTCTAAAATCCAATCCTGACTCTCGTCGCATGATAATCAACGCTTGGAATGTTGGCGAACTGGATGCCATGGCCTTGACGCCTTGTCACTGTTTGTTTCAGTTTTATGTCGCTGATGGCAAATTATCGTGTCAGCTGTACCAAAGGTCTGCGGATACATTTTTAGGTGTGCCTTTCAATATCGCTTCATATGCATTGCTCACCATGATGGTTGCTCAAGTATGTGGCTTAGGTGTAGGTGATTTTATCCATACCTTTGGGGATGTACATTTGTACAATAATCATTTAGACCAGGCGCGACTTCAATTGACTAGAGAATGTCGTTCATTGCCTACTATGCACATCAACCCCAATGTGAAATCCATTTTTGATTTCAAATATGAAGATTTTACACTTGAAAATTATGATCCGCATCCGCATATTAAAGCTGATGTTTCGGTGTGATGTTCAATAATGCACTATTCGAATATAAATCATATAATATCTTTGTTCAAAATTTAAGAGAAGTATAGTATATGAAAAGAGATGATTTACTTTGGAAAGCCATATTGGAAGATTTGTTTGATGACTTTCTTCGATTTTTTTACCAGTATGCCGACCAAATTTTCGATATGGAGCGAGGTTTTGAGTTTTTGGACAAAGAGCTTGAAGAGCTATTTCCACCAGAGGAAGGATCGAATGTAAGATATGTGGATAAGTTGGTCAAAGTTTATCTCCAAGATGGACAGGAAAAATGGATACTAGTCCACGTAGAGGTACAAGGCTATCGCGACCCTCACTTCGAAGAAAGCATGTACACATACTATTACAGAATATATGACAAGTACCAACGCGATATTACTGCATGGGCTATTTTTACTGACAACAATCGTCAGTATCACCCTACAGAATTTAAGCTGGAATTTTTAGGAACATCTTTGAGTTATAAATTCAATACTTACAAGGTCATTGCCCAAGACGAACATCTATTAAGAAATAGTGACAATCCATTTTCTATCATTATCCTCACTGTATTACTTGAAATCAGAAAAGGCACTTTGGAAAACAAAGAACTTATAGATTTAAAGATAGAACTTGCAAAAAATCTATTAATCAAAGGCATTTCTAAAGAAAAAATCAGGCATTTGATGAACTTTTTGAAGTACTATGTACGTTTAGATAAAGAAGATTCGGAAATATTTGAACAAAAATTAAATTTTATAACAGATAAAAAATATCCCATGGGAACAGAACAGTACCTATTGCAAAAAGAAAGAATGGAAGGTTTCGAGCAAGGAATAGAGCAAGGAATAGAGCAAGGAATCGAGCAAGGAATCGAAAAAGGAATTGAAAAAGGAATCGAAAAAGGAATAGAGCAAGGAATTGAAAAAGGAGCCTTAATAAAGACAATAGAAATGGTTTTGAGTCTTTTTGATGATGGATTTCAACTTGATATTATAGCTAAACACACCAAGATAAGTACGGATGAGGTGTTGGATATCTTGAGAGATAATGGCAGGGTTTAGATATTCTCAATAAAAAACTAATTTGCAAACTTTAGTTTCAAATTTTATATAGAGTTTTTAACTGTTTAGTTATGTAGACGTCAAATAGGAAGTTATTTCATCCCATTACTTGATAGCTAAAGTATAAATATAATAATTTTCGTTTTTATAATTCTTTTGGTCAAACTTCTGCCACAATTGAGCATTAATATATCTTACTGGATCTATGGGTTTTGGAGAGATGAGTATGATGCCCCCTACACCTTTGTACTTTCCAAAGAGTTTAAGTTCGGATTCTGTAGGTACATAGATTCTGTCCACCCATCTAAAGTATGAAAACTCATTACCTTCAGGCAACTCATAAAAATATCTTCCAGCGTAACCACTCACCGGTACACTTTCGAATTTATTGAGGGAGACGATTGGTACTTTAGTTGGTACTTTTTCTCTTATGAAAAGCCCGGCCTCTTTGGCATTGGTGAAAGGCATGTTCCATACAGTTTTTACAGCTTTAAAGCCGTGTATGATGGACATAAAGCTAAATAACGCTATGATACCTACTTGGATTCTATCTTTCGATAGGGTAATTTGTCGCAGCTCTATCAGACCTATAAAAAAAATAAATCCCATGCCCCAATGACGTACACCACCCATCATAAAAATTAAACTGAACATCCAAGCGCCAAAAATATATAGCAACATAGTGTAGAGTAGTGATATATTCTTTTTAAATATAAAGAACATACTTCCCAAAGTCAATATTGACAATACTATACCTACCCATGTCCAACCATAAGCTTGTGTATCCCATGTGGAGCCCAAGAGGTAGGTATTAGATACATTGCCCTGAAATGCAATCCATATTTTATCAAAAAATTCAAATTTTTTAAAAGCTACGCGGGCTAGGTGGTCTGAACTACGAGGAAACACAGATAAAACAAAGATGAAAAGACCTCCTAAACCCCATTTGAAAGGACGCTGTTGCCAAATAGGTTGCTCAGTTTTTGATGTTAATAAGAGATAAAACCCTAGGCACAAAGCCATGAAAACACCATAAACTTCGGTTTGGCATAGTAGAAAGAGCCCGATACCAAAATAATTGTCTTTATAATCTTCATTATTAATCTTATAAATCAGCCAGAAAAATAAGGCAATAACTAAAAAGTACCCTCTATTGACAATACCATATTCAAAAAACATAAAATAACTCATTGCAGCGAGAAGTTTGAGAAATATAGGCATTTTAAATTTTATGAAAAAAATATAAATACCTGCGATAACCGTGATATAATGCGCTATTTTTATCAATATATCGTCGGTAACGCTTCCCGAAAGCCACGTAAAAGGTTTAAGAAATAGATACCATAATGCTGGATGCCCTTCATAGTATAGAAATTTAAACAGTTCAAAAATGTTAAGATCTTTGGCTACAAACCAGGCTTGCCACTCATCTTTCCACAATTCATGCACCATAAATTTAAAATAACCCAAAATCAGTATAATGATAATACCAACAGCTAAAGAAAGATTTTTTTCTGTCTTCGTATCGAGAGTCATATCCTATATTATTTATTTTCAGTTGTTTGTATTCGTAAGTCAAATCCTTGTATCCCCATGAGTGCATTGGATCTTGAGTGCTGTCTAAGACTAAGGCTGTAGTCTCCAATGGCTTTAAAGAAGGCACTTTGTGAAATCGTTATTTGTGTATTGCATTTTTCATTAGTGCATTTTCCAATCCATTGTCCCATTTCATCTGCCAGCTGCAATGAAACAGTATTTTTTATAATAGTTTTATCAGGAAAAGTAGTCTCAGCCTCCATATACAAATTTTCATAACCAAAATCATTATCATGATGAATGGACATTATCAAATCATAAGACGCCGAAGTATCTTGGATATTGTAATTAAAAATTACATTTTGGTCATAAGACCACGGAGTATTGGTTTCGATATGTTCTTCGTAGATGACTTTAGGTCCGCAAGCTGCAATAATTATGGTAAAGGAAAAATAAAATAGAATACTACGCACTTTTTAATATTATTAATGATATGACAAAGGTAAGTATATTTTGGAAATTGAGGTATGAATTACGTTTTTCATCGGAGATTTTTGATATTCTCTCTAAAAAGGACTAGTTTAAATTCTAATATTTTATACTTTTACACTTGTTTAGAGTTGATACCATTCTGCTATATGAATCCATTAGAAAATATAAAATTAGCATTTATTTCCATCCGGTCCAATTTTGTTAGGTCATTATTGACGATGCTTATTATTGCGGTGGGTATAACCTGTTTAGTCGGCATATTGACTGCTATTGATAGTATTTTGATATCTATGAGTGATAATTTTTCGCGGTTAGGTGCCAATTCTTTTAGTGTGAGGTCAAGTGAAGAGACAATAAGATCGGGTGGGGGACGACGAACCCAGCAGACGGCCCCCAATATTATCTTTGATCAAGCTCTAAATTTTAAAAATAGTTATCAATACGGAAGCGCCAAAGTATCCATCAATGGTGTAGGTGTGAGAGATGCTACATTAAAATTTGCTAATAAAAAAACAAATCCTAATGTTACCGTCTTGGGTATTGATGATAATTTTGTTTCCACTTCAGGTTTTGATATTGCAGCGGGTCGTAATTTTACACCTGATGAGGTGATGGCTACAGGGCAAAAAGTCCTCTTAGGAAGCGATATTGTCAAGCTACTTTTTAACGACGAACCTCAAAGTGCTGTGGGTCAAACCATATATCTTAATACACAAAGATTTAAGGTCTTAGGTACACTCAAGAGTAAGGGTTCTTCGTCGGGTGGTTCCCAAGATTTAAGGGTCTATATACCTTTATACAATTTTAAAGTGCTTTATGGTTTTGCTGATAAAAATTACAATGTCAGTATCGCAGTCAATAGACCAGAAGAAATGGACGAATCTATCAATCATGCGATAGGTATCATGCGTAAAGTGCGCAAACTTAACGTAACAGAGCCTAACGATTTTGAGATTCGCAAAAGTGATGGCATCCTTAATACACTGAAAGATATGACAGCCACATTGCGTTGGAGTACTATAGTCATAGCCATGCTGACGTTACTAGGCGCATCCATAGGTCTTATGAACATCATGCTGGTATCCGTAACGGAAAGGACACGGGAGATTGGCGTTCGTAAGGCACTAGGTGCCACCAAGTCCAATATTCTTATTCAGTTTCTGGTAGAAGC
Organism: Saprospiraceae bacterium; assembly: GCA_036782555.1. GTDB lineage: Bacteria > Bacteroidota > Bacteroidia > Chitinophagales > Saprospiraceae > OLB9. The sequence continues at coordinate 3,398 of DAIPYV010000103.1, read as the reverse complement.
CATTGCTATCTGTCTTTTGGGCGGTGTTATTGGTGTATTATTGGGGATATTGATGGGCTATGGTGTCTCGGTTTTGGTAGAAGGCAGATTTGTTATTCCTTGGCTTTGGATGGCATTGGGATTTACGGTTTGTATTATAGTTGGATTGATATCAGGTTTGTACCCGGCCTTAAAAGCATCTTCACTGGATCCAATAGAAGCTTTGAGACATGAGTAGGGACTATATTTCTTTTTGAATGCTATCTTTGGGCTGCAGATGTTTTATTTTGATAATTTTTTAATTAGGATTCAATTCATTACATGGATAAAATATGAAAACAAGTCATATAAGTAAGCAAATAATAGAAAGTGGCGAAGAAGTTCAAGGTCAATACCTCAGAGAAGAAATTTTTAATTTGATTCAAACTGAGTTTCCTGATTTTGATAAAGATAGCTTTATTTCTATTGTCGAATTAAATCACTATAGACGGATATATTTAACATCATTGTTATTGCAGGAAAAAGGAGAAATTGAGGCCATTGACAAAGAGGTTATGGAAGCTATTAATAACAACGTCATTCTTTCCGAAAATACACAAAATGAAATAGAACCCGAGCTCACTTTCGGCCAAAGACTTGCTGACCAAGTTGCAGCATTTGGGGGTAGTTGGACTTTTATCACTAGTTTCTTTTTATTTATATCTATTTGGATTGTCATTAATATTTTGTTTTTAACCACAAAACCTTTTGATCCTTTTCCATTTATTTTACTTAATCTTCTTTTATCCTGCTTGGCCGCTATTCAGGCACCCATCATTATGATGAGCCAAAATAGACAAGAAGAAAAAGACAGACAAAGGAGCGAACACGACTATAAAATCAATTTGAAGGCTGAACTTGAGATAAAATTACTTAATGAAAAAATGGACTATTTGTTGGTACATCAAAATAAAAAACTTTTAGAAATCCAAGAGATTCAAACTAATTATTTGGAGGATATTATGAATGAACTCAAAAAGAAGTCTATATAAAAATGGATTTCTATATATTTTATCGAGGATGTTATGAAATTTTATCATCTAAACATTCGTATAAGACTGAATATCTTAAACCCAATTTAAAAAATCTAAACGATTAGAGTTTTGTCTCATCGATTTCATCTGAATGTTGCATTTAAACTTTGTGGGCTGATATTTTCTACTGTATAATCTGAGTTTTATTGACATCTATATCCTAAAACGAAATACTAAATGGCAATGAAAATGATAAGTTTTCTTTGTAGTCTTTTTTTTCATTTTTGTTGAATAATTTTATACCGCGAGATAATTTTTTCGAAACCCAATAGATGATAGCACCAAAGTTTTTTTTTTAGCCCTGTAAACAATTGACTTAAAAACTAATTGTATTGTCATAGTGTTTGTATGAAAAGCAATAAGCTCTTTTTTACTAAACCTAATTCGACAAGTCATTAATAACTATTTATATTAATTGTAATAATCATCTTAAAGCGGACCACAGTATATTTACCACTCTAAATTTAGTGATATGAAAACCCTTTTTTTATCTTCATTTTTTTTCTCCTTTTTTTTAGTATCCAATAGCACTAGCTTACTTTCTTGTTTGGATGGTAAGAAAAATAATATTACTATCGAAACAGCAGCTTCTAAAAATTATAAGGAGTTTTGTGCTGGATGTCATGGCCAAAATCTTGAAAGATTTCAGGGAAAAGAGGCTGAGGATTTTACTTCTATTGAAAAACTAGTCCATAGTATAAAATATGGGTTAGAGGATATAGGTATGCCAGCTTTTGAAAAGGCTTTTTCAGATGAAGAAATATTGGAATTGGCTGAATTTATAGCTAATACCATTAAACCAGATCAGGTAAAATGGTCGGATAACGTCAAGCAGGAGTTTGAAGTCGAAACCGTAGTATCAGGGCTTGATATTCCTTGGGGACTGACATTTCTGCCCAATGGTGATATGTTGATTACAGAGCGGTCGGGAAAACTACTGCGATTTTCAAACGGTAAACTATCACAACCCATCAAAGGTGTGCCTGAGGTTTTTGCCGTCAATCAAGGAGGATTGTTGGATATAATTTTGCATCCAGATTATGATAAAAACGGTTGGATATATTTTTCATACTCAGCTGTTAAAATGGAGGGCAATGATAGGCAAAGCAATACAGCCATCATGAGAGCCCGATTAGAAGACGATACTCTAAAAGATCAGGAAATCATCTTCCAAGCTGAGCCTATGACGAGTAGAGCACACCACTTTGGATGTAAACTTGCCTTTGATAAGGATAATAATCTGTTTTTTGGTGTAGGCGATAGAGGACAGCATTTTGACTTTCCTCAAAAATTAGATAATCATAACGGTAAAATACACAGAATCCGCGACGATGGCAGCATTCCCGAAGACAATCCTTTTGTGAATACGCCGGGAGCCAAACCTTCTATTTACAGCTATGGACATCGAAATCCACAAGGCACATGTTTTCATCCCGAAACAGGCGAATTATGGGAATCTGAGCACGGACCCAAAGGAGGAGATGAACTCAACCTAGTCAAACCCGGCCTCAATTACGGCTGGCCAGTGATATCTTATGGTATCAATTATGATGGGAGTATATTGACAGAGCTTACAGAAAAGGAAGGCCTGGAGCAACCCGTACATCAATGGACACCTTCTATAGCGCCATGTGGTATGACATTTATGACAGGTGATAAATATCCCGGTTGGAAAAATAATTTGTTTTTAGGATCCCTCAGCTTCAGATACCTAGAAAGAGTCGTTTTGGATGGTCATAAAGTAGTTCACACAGAAAAATTATTAGAAGATATCGGACGCGTGCGCAATGTCGTGATGAGTCCTGATGGCTATCTTTACGTTGCCGTAGAGTCTCCTGGAAGAATATTGCGACTTAAGCCACTTTAGTTTTAAGGTGTAGGACAATATGAAAAGCCAACAACAGTTTGTGATAAAGAGTCGTGGGTGGAATATATTAAAGGTGGGTCTCTTTTTGACGTTGTTTCCTTTCATATGCGGCACATTATTCGGTCAGATCTCAGTTGAGACAAATAGATTGCCAGACACTCTGTATTCTATAGATACCATACTGATAGGAATATATCAGACGCGAAGTAGGTCTATATCTATCCCAGGTAGTCTGTCTGAACTGTCAGGCGCAGCATTGGACCTCAATGATAATACAAATTTTGCAACAATAATCAATACCCTGCCAGGCGTGTTTATGCAATCAGGTACTTATGGTACCAATAGGCTGGTCATCAGAGGTATGGGAAGTCGTACACCTTTCAATACCAATAGAATCCGCTCATATCTCAATGATATACCTATGACGGGTTCAGAAGGTCTCTCCAATCCTGAAGAATTTGATGTGCAAAGTATTGGGA
>DAIPYV010000102.1:0-12036 GCA_036782555.1 Saprospiraceae bacterium | reverse complement strand
CACATGCGATTTCTTCACCAGAATTTTTGCAAACGATGGAGGAAACTTTACCATCATTGCCTTTGATTTCTAATAACTCTTCTTTGAGTCTTAAGTCAATACCATTGGCAAATATATGTCGATTGATCATTTCTGACTCTTCTTTGGGTAGAACATTATTCCAAAAACTAGTTTCCCGCACCAAAAATGTCACAGGTATATGTCGACTATGAAACATTTCTGCCATTTCGATACCTATTAATCCACCACCGATTATAACCGCCCTCTTTATGCCTGCTACAGTTGCTGCCTCCATCGTTTCCAAATCTTGTACATGATACAATCCTTGCACACCTTGCAAATCCTGACCCGGCCAGCCAAATTTATTGGACTTCGATCCTGTGGCTATAATCAATTTGTCGTAATCCATCAACTCACCATCGGATAGCGTTATTGTTTTTCGATTTGTGTCTATACTTTTAACCCATTTGTTAATAATATTGATTCTGTTTTTTGCCCAAAACCAGTCTTCATATAGTTTAGTATGTTCAAACTTCATATGGCCCATATAAATATACATCAGAGCTGTCCGTGAAAAAGGGTACTCGGTTTCACCTGAGATCATCGTGATTTCGTGATCGCTTTGTTTTCTAATGTGTCGTGCCGCTGTGGATCCGGCTATGCCGTTGCCTATGATGAGGATTTTGGCCATTTTTATTTTTTTAGTGCTCAATCATTTTCTTAAAATAGACTATGCTGATGGTTTTATATACTTTTATGTTGCTTTATTTATTAACAAAGGTAAAAATATCTTAAAAAGCATCAGCATAAAATTCTGATATTTTCAAAAGTTTATCTTAGACATTGAAATGAGTTGGTAACCATTATTTTTTTAATTTTCACCTACTGGTCTTAATAATTGGCCCTCATATTTACTACTCTTTTATTTAGCCGTTTTGCAAAGAAATTATTTAATTATTTTAAAATATGTAAATATGATCAATTATCCATTTGAGTCGATTAACAGCTCCTTTTCTTTAGCAATTTGTTTTTCAAATTTATTATGCACAATGATAATCAAAAGACCAAATGTAATTGCACTCAAAATCAATAAGTTATTTAACAAACCTGTGATAGAAAATGATATCCTTATTAGAATAGTGGAAATGATAAACCCCGAATTTCTTATAACCTTATGAAATTCATCTGTGAGAAAAAACGAAAACAAAAGCAAGATTACATCTGCAAAAATCAATACTGTAAAAAACTGTTCGAAAAATATATTATTTATATCTGAGAATGAATCAATAGCATTTTTATTTGGGTTGATAATTTGAAAAAGCCAGCTAGCGAATGAATAAACAGCCAAAATGATTAGAATTGGCACTAGTGATGTGGCTAATAAATTTTTTATTTTTATAAATCTTTCAGTTGCAGTTATTTGGATATCATCAATCTTGTCTTGCTTGTATCTTATTTTGCTCTGCTTGTAAAACACATAAATAAGAAAAAACATCAAAATAGATGTTATTAAATCATATGTAAATTGTAAATCATCTTTAATAAGAAACCAATCATTCGTTAGGGTGAGGTTAGAAAGGTCTTTAAACAATCTACGAATGATGATGAGTGTCATAATTTCGTATTGTTTGCTAATATATGTAGTAAAAGATTTAGGTAGATAGTAGATTAGTAGGTAAACCTCATATAGTAATATAAAAGAAAAAGGTGTATAAATTGCTGCAATAGGATTGTTAAATAAGTCTGATGATGTTCCCAATGATATGAATCCAAAGTCAACCAGATAAATCATCACAAGGTGAATGATGAAGCTTGCGATGGCTATTGATAAAATGACCCTTTCACTTTTTTCCTTTGTGTTTTCTGAAAGAAATGTATTAAAAACAATATCTAATAATTTGGAAATGGCCATTTTAGTCTATTTTTTAACTATAAAATAATGCGCAACAAAAAAAAATGGTATAAGTTTCTCTTCATAATGGTTCAATTTTAAGTTATTGAATTTGGTGATTTTTTTTAAAAGTTTATAATTTTTTAAAAAACATCACTTTTAACAATTTAACTCATTATTTCAACAAAGCACTTGTTTTTTGTATAAATAATTGGTAAGTTAAATAAATCATAAAGTAAAAACAATATGGACCCCCTTTGGTTTATTGAACATTATAAACATAAAAATTAAACAAAAATGAAATCATTAATGATTGTATTGCTTGTGAGTGTTGCATCAACATTTGCAATTGGACAGGGAAAAGACATAGTTGATATTGCTGTAGGGTCAGCTGATCATACTATTTTAGTAGCGGCTGTAGGAGCTGCTGATTTGGTAGGTACACTAAAAAGTAAAGGTCCATTTACTGTATTTGCTCCTACTAACGCAGCTTTTGAGAAGTTGCCAACAGGAACTGTAGAAACGCTATTAAAGCCAGAAAACAAAGCGACTTTAGCGGGTATTTTGACTTACCATGTTGTGAGTGGTAATTTAGATGCAGCTGGTGTAATAGCAGCGATAAAAGCTGGAAATGGGACGGCAGTTCTTACCACTGTGCAAGGTGGAAAGTTAAAAGGCTCTTTGGAAAATGGAAAAGTGAAATTGACAGATGAGAATGGAAATTCTGTTTTTGTAACTGCTACAGATCTGAAGGGAACAAATGGAATTATCCACGTTATTGACGGCGTAGTGTTGCCAAAATAATCTTTTGGAAATTCAATTGAAAAATCTTAAAGAGGCATTCTAATTTATTTGGGATGCCTCTTTTTGTTTAATAGGTTTCACAATGGAATTTATTATCAATGTTGTTTAGTTAAGACAAATTTATGAAGACTTTCCCTTTAATGCCTGCCTACCATACGTTAATCAGGCAGGATAGGTAAAATCTTAACCCATCTACATTAATTATCAAATATAATCCTTATCTCACTTTACCCAACAAATGACTAATTTTAGTGCTAATGGGATTTCCCGATGCACGTCGAAACGTCGCTATCTGGCCTGTATGCCAAATGGCGTCAGATATGGGGCCGTGTATTAGATTCCAAACCGGAAATATCGACTCACCATCGGGCCGAGACAAGACTATTTGTATATCTTTGACATCTACAGTATTTAAATACAAGTACTCCCTTGCTTCGTATAATAGCTTTAAGATATCATTTTTATCATTTTCTGGGTTTATTCCAGAAGACACTAATACTAGGCCATTTTTATTGATACCTTTACAAGCCGCTAATATCATGATGGAAAGGTCTCTAATATGTTCTATTGTCTCCCCGCATGTTCTAGAATCTTCAGAATTTTTATAATCGTAATCCTCAGGCCTTAAACCCTCAGTAGCCCAATAAAACCTAAATCCCAAACCATCTATCATATGAATCAATAGGTCTTTAGCATCGGCACCTTTTGTATGTATACTTATATCTTTAAAGAAGTCTTCGTACTTATTTTGATTTTGGGACATAGATGGGATAGATGTGATGATAATTAATAAGCAGATGAGGCATCTTGGCATAGATTAATTTTTTAGAAATTTAATGACTTTTGATTGGTCTTTTTCTTTAAAAGAGACGAAGTACACACCACTTTTAAGTTGTCCTACACGGTCAATAGTCAGAGTATTACCCATCAAATTGTAATTTTGATTAAGAACTATGTTGCCTGAAATATCATATATTTGGATGGGAATTGATTTTTTAATGTCATCGCTCATTTTTATAGTAAATTGGTCATCTACAGGATTGGGATATAAGATAGAGTTTAATTTTTCTAAGTCTAAAACTGAACTTACAGGACTCTGTTGGTAGATTCTAATATAGTCTATCTCCAAAGCATCTTGCGTAAAACCTGCATAAATAGTAGGCTGTATAGCAAAGTTCATAAGAATATATTGTTCGGTGTCAAAAGGCCAAGTATCATTATTTTTTACTTCAGGTTCATATATATAATGCACTTTGTCGTCTACACTGAAAATCATTCTTTGAGGGGACCACTCCAATGTATAAATATGAAATGCTGTGGAAGCTGTGGGTAAAATTTGTCCACCATGGTTGATAGTATTACCAAAACTAGACGGAGTGTGCATAGCGCTTTGAACAAAATTTTGATTATTTCCCCAATGCTCCATGATGTCTATTTCACCACAAGCGGGCCAAGAAGTGGTACCAAATCCTTGTTCCCACCAGTAGCCACCGCGTTCAGTAATATTTTTGCCTAAAGTCCATAAGGCTGGCCAAGTACCCACACCTGAAGGAAGTTTAGCTCTTATCTGTACTTTGCCATAAGTGAAAGCAAATTTTGAATTGAGTCTGGCAGAAGTGTATGACTTAGTGACACCTTGATCTCTAAAATTTTCTCGTCGAGCTATGATTTTTAATATTCCATCTTCTACCACCGAGTTTTCTTTTCTATTGGTATAATGTTGAACTTCACCATTAAACCAACTATCACCCTGAGGTATTAATGTTTGATGATGCCACTTATCAGGATTGACGGCACCATCCACATCAAATTCGTCAGACCATACCAAATGGTCATAAACCACACTTGATGTATCATCATAAAAATAATAGAAATCATCAATATAAGCGATGACTCTATCATTATTATTTTCACCATTGACTTGTAATACTAGACGGTTAAAGTCTTTTCTAAATGTAGGTGGCGAAGAACCAGCATTAAGATTAATAAATGCATCATTTTTGAAGTCAAATGTTACAATTTGCCATTGATTTAGTTGGATTGGTTTTATGATTTCTGATTGGGTTTCCCAAGGGCGCTCCATAGTGCCGTCTTGTAATTTTAAAGAAACTTGATTGGGTGAATTCCCTGTGATACTTGACGAAGGTACATATATTTTTAAGGTAAATGTATGATTTAGTACCATATCAAAGTTGTTTTCTGTATCAAATCGGACATTAGCATATTGCCCACCCATATCATTATACAAAAGAACTGTGTTAGAAGTGTTGATTCCCGATTTAACTGGATTGGCAAACGAAATATCAATTTCGCAATCGTCTCCTCTCCATGTAGTGACGTTCCCATTACCCTCAAAGTCGTCTCTAATAGTTTGGGCGGATAAGTTTATTGGAACAAACCCTATGAGGGCTATAACAATCCAAAAAACATAATGGATATTAAATTTGATGGCAAAGTGTTGGGTAGTAAAGATTTTCAGGAAATTCATGTATGATGGTTTGAATATTAATAATAGAAGCCTTAACGCTTAATATTACTTATTGGTTCATGAAAATACATATGTAATTAAATTTTAAGAGTTGTTTATTTTAACAGTCCTACCCATTTTTAGCATTGAATAATATTTTCTTTGTAAGAATATTGATTTTACTTCTTTTTCTACTTTATTTGATGAAGAATTAAATTTGAACAATGTATATTCACTCTTTAAGAGGACCATGTTTCTACTAAAAGATTGCTAAAATCTTCATTTTCCAAATCCTCATCTAAAATATAAACGTATTTGAAACCCGCATCTCCCCAACACCATCCTAATCTATCTAGAGATTCTAAACCTATTAAACAAGTTACTTTTTTGTGATTTGTAAAATGGAACTCTTTTTCTTTATCAAACTTCAATAATTGTTCTTTTTTCTTAACATAATCAACATGATAGATTCCCTGTGGTGCAGTTTCGCATTCATTCAAACATCTTTGATATCGTTCTTTGTAATGTTCTTTTATTTCTAAATCTAATAGACTTTCATATTTTATAGTATCAAATCCTTTTAAAGTAAGATATATAGAAGATAAATCATCTAAAGAATGGCCTAAAATATGACTTTTAAAAGGTGAATTTGAATCAATCAACTTATTAAATTTATTTCGATCCATTTTGTATTCTTCATATAAGCTTTCACTCAACAAATGCTCAAGTTCAAACATAACTTTTAATCCATCATAATATGGTTGTAAGGTCTCTCTATTAAGGCTATTCATTCCAATTGGAGGCTGTTTTTTTACTAAATTTTCAGTTGATTTTGTGAAAAATGTAAAATAATCATTCTCAGATGGATAACCATTAAATATATATAAAATTCCGTTTACTGGAAGTTTACCTAATTTATTATCAAACTCAGCAAAATTTATTTGACATAATAGATCATAATACCCTTCTTCATTATAGGGATAATTTACATCTTCGGGTAAATCAGGTAAACCTCCTAACCTTGAATTGCCCAACTGAGTGTAGTCCTCATCATCAAAACATTTTAGGCGGTAATTGAACTGTAAATAATCAAGCCACTTCTCTTTAATATAGCTTAATTCTAAATCATCGATTAGACTTGATATTTCTGTTATAATTTGATTTTGTGTTTTATGTTTTATTTCAGTTTTGCTGCAACTATATTTTTCCCAATTGGGTACGTTATTATTATTTAATATATTTTCAGGCACTAACTTCTCATAAATGAATGGTAAAATAATCGTGATAAAAATCAAAATAACAGATGCAATTAAACTGAACGCACGTAAGAAATTTTGTAGTACTTGTTTCCATTCTTCGTTGTTATTTTCAAAAGCAATCATTATTAAGTTCCAATCTTTTAATAATGTAAATATAAATCCAAAAATTATCCCATTTCTAAGTGGTAAGTTTAGTGGGTCTTTATTACTTATCTTTATTAACCAATTTACAAGCTTATCCGCTATGCTTTTATACATAAAACTCAGTATTACTTTTATAATGAACGAATACTTTTATAAAACATATAGTGATTTTTAGTTGTATTGTAATTAATTCTAATAAACTATCAAATTTCTAGAATCTCTAATTAGAAATTTTGTTCAAAACGTACTTTTCCGCGAGCACACCAGTTACCCTATTGCCTTCATTATCCAAATGGAAGAGCATGTTTTCTCCGACTTTATATTGCCTTGTTTCTCCATTACTATCCATTAAAACGATGTGACTTCCTGCCTCATTCCATTCGAAAGTGCCTCTATCCTCGTACAGCACACCATTTTCTTTTCCTAGGTATTCACTGGTCTTATGATATGTCATATCTTCATGGATATGGATGGTTGTTTTGATACCTTCACAGTCTACGCAGGGTAATACACCCTCATAGTTACCTACCCATTCTATCGAGTTTCTGCTGTTGTGAGCGGGATCAGGATTTTTAATGGTAGTGCTTCAATAGGGGTTGATATGTTTTTCGATATTTTTTTACATGATAGTAACAGAACGAAAAAGATAAATGTTAATAGGTAGGATTTTAGATTCATGATAATGAAGAGTTTAATGAAAAAAAAAGATCAATCTGATATTTAATTGACAATCAATATTTTAGTGACTAACGATTCTGAGCCAAAGGATATATTATCATTGGCGCTAAAGACTAAATAAACGCCAGTGGCTGCTTTGTTGCCATTATAATCTCTTCCATTCCAAATAGCCTGTCCACCCAAGGCACGTGTCTCATATATGAGTTTTCCGGTTATATCTGTTATTTTGACATTAGCATCGCGTACGAGCCCTTTTATAGCTATATCACCATAATAATCCGGCCGTACTGGATTGGGAAATGCATATACCTCCGAACTATGTACTCTTCTTCCCTCGGTAGTTGTGGTTTTATAGGTTTGTAGGCCTTCAGGTGTGATGATAAACATCTCACCAGTTTGGCCATTGAAAGATAGATGTGTGACTCTATTATTGAGTAGTGGAGAATTATTGATATCAAATTTAGCTATTTCTTGAGAGCCATCTGGTGATTGGACGAATATGCCATTGCGCGTGCCAAACCATTTTCTATTAGCACCGTCTACGGCCATAGATAATATATCCTCAAATCTTAACAAGGGAGCTGGAATACCATCTACTGTGACTCTACGCCGATTACCTGTACAGTTATTATTGAAGGGGTCTCCACATTCAAAAACAATGGGTCCTTCATCCGTACCTACCCACACACTACCATCTAAATCTACCATGACACAATTGACTCTATTGCCAGATATTTCGCTATTGCTTCTCGTAATATATCTAGTACGATTATTGGTATGGTCAGCAAGGTTTCCATTTTCGCTAAAGACGACTATTCCAGTACCTGCACCGTGTACGGGTATCCATTTATTTCCTTGATTATCTATGGCTAGTTGGTGTATTTGGTTATTACCAGGTAGTGTATAGGAATGCCAAACGTCCTCTTTGGTTTTCACTAATAAAGGTCTTGGAGATAGGTAGTTACTTATCCATAAGTTTCCCTCTTTGTCGACTGTCAATCCACTTACACGTGTTCTACTGGCATCACCCACAGCACCTTGTAGTATGGAGTTGTCTTTGTCCCAGTGACTTAAGATAGTTTCAGTATCTTCATCAAAAAGCATCAAACCACTGAGATAACTTCCGAGATACACTTTGTTTTCGGATGGGAGAGGTAGTATGGTAAATAGGTTGGCAAAATCTTTGCCTCCTTGCTCTAATGGTTGGAAGTCAGTTACTTTTTCGGGCACAAAGTTTTGCCAGGTATTTTTAGTCAATGTGGAAAATCCTCGTCTTGTCCAAGCGTACCCAAAATCTTCTGTGACACCATTTGTAGCCAAATAGGCTTTGTCTCTTTTGAATCGGACTTGACTAAAAGTATTGGTTGAGGGTACTGAAAATGTTAGTCTTTGGCATGAACCACTTGATTTGTTTTCTTGATATTTTATAGGTTCCCAATTGTCAGCATACCAGATGCGTCCTCTCTCGTCTTCAATGGCAAAACTTGATAAACTTGCACATCCAAAACCACCATCTTCAAATGTGTCATCTTCGGTAAAGAACAATATTTTGGTATTGTCACCGCGTCTTACACCTACCATAAGTTGGCTACCTTCAGCTGATATAAATACAATCGATTCATTAGAGTCAGGCGTATAAATTTTTGAAAAGCTACCGTTTTCATTGGTTCTGAAAAGTTGATTATTGATGGCCGCATAAAGTCTATTGTATTTTGCTGCCAAGTGTTGAGTTTCGCACCAATCAGGCAATCCATTTTTTCCATCTAGTGACTGCCAAGCACCAAAATCGGATAAATTGGTTTCTCTTAATGGTGCAGTAAAAAGGCCTTCGTCACTACCAGCGTATATTTGATTTTGCCAAGTAGTTATAGTATTTATTTTTAATTGTGTAAAGGTCGTAAAGGGAAATGTTAGATTTCTGAGATTGAACCCCAATATGCCAAAATCGGTAGCTAAATAGGCTCTATCGCCATTGTCTATATGAAGTTGATTGATGTTTTTACTTCCTATGATATTGGTATTTGTACTTATGAAAGGTATATTGATTATATCAGTACCCTTGATGACGTCGATATTTTGGTTATTGTAAATCAATATTAATTGGTCATTGGCATTATCAAAATAGAGATTAGAAACTACAGCATCAGATAATCCATCTTCTTTGGCAAGAAATCCAACTGAGAGGTCTTCCTTATCCAAAGTTATTAATCCTTTTGATGAGGCGTAGATGATTTTATCGGGATTTTGTGTTACCTTAATGCCTTCCTGGAATGCTATATGCGATTTCCACTGACCTAAAGCTAAGTCACTTTGAGCTATAAGATTTAAACTTAGTAATGTAAAAAGTAGTATAAACAATAATTTTAAATGCATATGAGGGTTTTTGCTATAAAAAGTATCTAGGGTATTTGTACAATACCTTTATATAAAGCTAAAATAGTTATAAATATTGTATTGATTTATAGAAAAACATTCTATTATCTCATTAAAGTAATATCACCTTTGACGATTTCAGATGAATTATCTCTGTACTCTAATTCAGCTATCCATACATAAACGCCATTTACAGCCTCACTTCCTAAATGAGATCCATTCCAACCCATATCTAAATCGCCGGGGGTAATATTTTTGGTGGAGAAGACATTATTTCCCCATCCATCATAAATTTTCAGGAATTTGATATTAGTGACAGATTCATATAGTCCAGTGACCGTAAACCTATTGTTACCCATGCTGCTTGTTGGATAAAAAATATTGGGGGCTACATGTCCTTTCAATATCTTAACACGCACTTTTACATTATCCGTTTTTTCACATCCATTGCTATCTATGATAATTAATTGGTAATCCGTATCTGCATCTGGGGATGCTTGTGGCCTTAGACAACCGCTACAACTAAGCGAAGATGATGGAGACCACTGTATCATCTGAATATCTGAAGAGGGAAGTGAAGCCTGACCGTCAAGAAGGATAGCATCACCTAGATTTATTTCTTTATCCTCGCCAGCTGAAATGAAAAAGTCTTCAGGGTTTTCAATATTGATATCAGAGCTTAAGGTACATCCATTGGCATCTACTATAGTCCACTTATGTGGACCTGGTGTTAATTCCCTTGAACTATTGATTTCAAGAGGCTGATTATTAATACTAAAAGTATAAGGTAAGGTCCCGCCAAAAGCTAAATTCCACTCGACACTACCTCGCTCTCCAAAGCACAAGGGCTGAAAGATTTCAATATCTACTGAATCAGGACCACGCTGTTGGGTGATTAACATATAAGTTCTATTTTCGCATCCATTATCTAAGTCAATGGCGGTAAGTTCATAATTTCCCGGTGTGCTGACTTCGAGGATGTTATCTTTAGAAATGATGTTGTCCTGATTTGACCAAGTGATATCCACATTAGATACGGATGCATTGGCGGTCAATAATATGAATTCATCATTACAGCCTATGATATTATCTCCTAAAATATTGATGATAGGCTTCTCAAAGTTTTCAGTTATTTGAAGAGGCCAAGATGACTTACAACCATACAAATTTGTCGCTTCCAATGTTATATTAACTGCTCCATTGACTAATAAAGAATCAGCTTGAATACTTTGGCCTTCTATAATCCAATTGTAAGATATATCTGAATCATAATTATTGTCTATGGCCCAGTATTCATCATTGTAACAATTCAGAATAAATTCAGGCACATTTAATGGATGTGTATCAAAAAAGCCATCAATATCAACTATAATGGTAGAGTCGCAACCATTAGGTGCTAAAGCTCTTATCGTATATTGTCCAGGAACAGCAATAGAATAATTGCTGTTATAATCATCGATTCCATTAATTATGTAAGTGACACTATTGTTTCCATATATCTGGAGTAGGGTAGTAGGATTATTACAATCTAAGTCTTCATAATCTACTGTAAATGATGGCTTACTAATATCTTGAGCTACTGAAATGATTCTTTCATTTTGACAGCCATTGACCTCATTTGTAATTAGCACACTATATTGTCCTGGAACTGATAAATTAGGGGACAATTCATTGGATGTAAATCCATTAGGTCCAGTCCAGATTAGATAAGTATAGTCTTGGGCTAAGACACTAGGTACTGTGGATAATTGGGAACAAGTCAAAGTATCATGTACATTAATACTCAAAGTAGGTGATATTGTATCTGCATTAATGGATACTATAAAAGTATCTCTACATCCTTGCGCAGTTGTAGCTTCTATAATGAAATCTCCTGTTTCCTGGGTTTGAATTTGAGACCCTACTCCTTGCATACCGTTAGATCCTGTCCATAGGATATCAGATGGCACATTGACATTTATTTCTATATGACCATCTGGGCTAGTACAGGAGATATGTGTTACTAATGTAGATATAATGGGATAATTTTGAGATGTGGGCATACTATATGTTTGGGTATCTGAGCATCCATTGTCACTCAATACCGTAATGGTATATTCGCCAACTGTATTAATAATAGGATCTCTATCGCTTGACGAAAAACTATTTCCTTCCCATATAACAGTGAAATTACTATCAGTAGAGATATAAAACCTACCAAAATTATTGATACAATCTATAGAGTCCAATGTTACAGAAAATGCGGGCAATTCGAAGTCTCCAGCGATGTCTATGGTATCTGTTTCCAAACATCCATTATCGTCTAATACTGATATATAATAAGTCCCAGGAATGTTTACGCGCAATGTATCAGATTCTAAATTTAAATCTTCATCATTACTCCATATTACTTGACTTACATTTTGGGTATGGGTTATATA
>DAIPYV010000101.1:0-12245 GCA_036782555.1 Saprospiraceae bacterium | reverse complement strand
GCACCTCGTGCAGGTCAGTACACGGTTACAGTTATATCTTCTGATGGGTGTGAAAAAATAGAAAACTTTACAATGAATCAACCAGCCAAATTGGCTAATTTACAAATAGATACTAGAAGGATAGAATGTTTTGGTGGTGGAAATGGAGGAGCTCAGGTATCCAATCGAGTAATCGATATGGTTTATACATGGTCCAATGGGGTAATTGATACGAGTGGTATAATTATTGTAGTTCCTGCTGGCGATTATTGGGTAGTAGGTACTTTAAATGACTGTGATACAGATACCACTTTCTTTACCATTGAGTCATTTCCAAAATTAGAAATCGACTCTTCAAGATTATTGATAGTGAACCCAACTTGTTTTGGTGATGATAATGGTTCCATTTCGCTTGAGGCTACTGGTGGTACTCGGGAGCAATATAGATATAGATGGAGCAACGGAGCCACGACCAACTCTATTTCTAATCTTACAGCGGGTACATATACTGTGACATTATCAGATTCTTTTAATTGTGAAGAAGAATATCAGATAGTACTGACCCAACCTTCAGAACTTATCGCTACACTAGACAATAACAGATCACAGTTTTTGGACTGTAATAATCAAGATAATGCGAGACTGGCTTTATCTACGATAGGGGGCAATCCTGGAATAAAGACTGTCACTTGGCAAGCTGGTGTCACCTCCGAAAACGGTGTGGCGGTGGGTTTAAGTCCAGGCACATACTGCGCCACCATTACAGATAATTTTGGCTGTAGAGATACTTTTTGTTATGATTTGACAGCTCCAGAGCCATTAGAAGGAGAGATGAATATACCAGAAGAGCCCGCATGTTTTGGTGGTACGACGTGTATTAGTGTGGCAAGTATCTCTGGAGGTACGGGTAATAGATATACTTTTCAAATCAACAACGGGCAGCGATACCCCATAGATAGTTGTGTGACTGTTTTTGCAGGCACTTATTTTATCAATTTAATTGACTCATCTGGTTGTTCCATCAGTACTACATTGACAGTAGACCAGCCTGAACCTATTACTGTGTCGTTAGCTGAAGGTCCTACCATAAATCTGGGTGAGCCCTCAGCTGTTGTCACAGGTTCGGTCATTATACCGTCCGGTAATGACTTCACCACCTCTTGGTCACCAGGAGATGTGGACTGTATCAATATAGATTGCACATCAGTCAGCGTATCGCCTAGTGAAACAACAACATACACTTTAATGGTGACGGATACCAACGGATGTACGGGTTCGAGCCAATCCACGGTGACAGTAAAAAAGACTAGAAATGTGTTTTTTGCCAATATTTTTACACCTAATCAAGATGGAATTAATGACTTTTTTCAGCCTGTCACAGGTATAGGGGTAGAAAGTGTTGTGAGTTTTGTTGTATACGATCGTTGGGGCAATATGGTCTTTGAAAGATCCAATTATCAACCTGATCCAGCTGGTCCAGGTGGATGGGACGGTAGTTTTAATGGACGCAAATTAGATCCAGGTGTTTTTGTGTATGTGTGCAAAGTCAGATTTGTGGACAATCGAGAAATAGATTATTCGGGGAGTGTCACCATGTTGGGGTCAAATAGATAAAATAAAAAAAGCCAAGTATTTTCACTTGGCTTTTTTTGTATAAATTACTTGATAATATCAGGTAAAACTGTAATTACGATAATTCTTGTCCTGAACAAGTGACAAATATTTCAAACCATTGCTCATTCGTTAATATTGTGTCGGCTAGATCTACCACTTCTTTATACTTGTCTGCTTTGGATAAATTCAGAACTGGTCTGATTTTAGCTGGATGATGCAACAAAAAGAGTAAAGCCATTTCTGATAATGTCCACCCGTATTTGCTAGCTTGTTTGGTGAGCGTTTCTTCAAGCTTTTTACCTCGTCTTGAGTTAGTATAAATAGCGCCGCCACCGATAGGACTCCATGACATAGGTGTCATATCGTTGGCCATACAGGTATCAAGTGTACCATCTAAGAGAGGTGAAAGATGTGTGATAGAAAGTTCAGACTGATGAGATGTGATGGGATAAAACTTGTGCATCGCTCTGATTTGGTCGGGAGAAAAATTGACCACACCAAACTCTTTGACTAATCCCGCCTCTTTGAGGTAATGAAAGGCTTCCCCCATCTCCTCATAATTCATGATAGGGCTGGGTCTATTGATCATTAATACGTCTATGTAGGGCGTATTGATGTTTTCTATAGATTGCTCTACAGATTCTATAATATGCCGCTTAGAAGTGTTGTAATGAGATATATTAAAGCCTGGCTTCTCTGCGCAAGGCTTAATGATACCACATTTTGTGATAATTTGAATTTCGTCTCTGGGTACACCGCACAGGATAAGGGCATCACCAAATTCTCTTTCTGTAGTATAGTTTCCATAGACATCAGCGTTATCGAAGGTAGTGATGCCGTTTTCGACACATGAGGATATCAAATCTGCCATCTTAGTAGATGAAAGTTTTGCACCCCATTTTCCCCATCTGATGACACCTGCAACTACTGGTGAAAAATTACTCATTGGTTTAATGGTTTAATGATTGTTACTAAAATTGGTTTTTTAAAGCTAAAAGGGATTCCTCCACTTTTTTGTCATTTTTATTCAAATTATAAGCCGACTCATAATCTTTGAGCGCTTTGTCTTTATTCCCTTTCATTTCATTGACCACGCCACGCATATAAAAGCCTAAATAATTAGTAGGAGCTACTGTCGTCATCAAATCAAATTGTTCGTAAGCTCTATCTAAAGAATCAGTGTCTAGGTAGAGATATCCACTATTAAGATACGCTGCGGTATAGAACTTATTGCGGACTATGATGTCTTTATATATTTCTTGCGCATCATCTATCTTATTATTATTTTGTAAATAAAAAGCTTTGGCATGACGTGCCTCCATATAATCTGGATTACTCAGTATGGCACTTTCATAATATTGCAATGCTTTGGGATTTTTTTCAGCTTCGTACATTTCTCCTAATATGATCCATCCATCAGTTATACTGCTGTCAAATTCGACAGCTGCTTGAAAAGCATTTCGGGCCCGCTCCATGTCATTAAGAGCTTTGAAGTTCATCCCCAACATGAAGTAAGCTTCCCCACTCTGCTCATCCAATCGGACTACCTCATTGAGCGTCATGATTGAACCATCATAATCTTCTAAAATAAATTTGAATTCTGCAAGTTTTAACAAAGAAGGGATACGCTCCGGATAAATACTCATGACTTTGTACATGGTATTAAGGGCTTCGTCAGGGTTGGCATAGTCTAAGTATGCGTCAGCTAAGAGATGATAATAATTGGGATTGATAGAATCTAAAGAAATGGCTCGTTGCAAATCTAAGATGGCTTTGTCAAAGAGTTCATTTTCCATATACTTTGCAGCTCTGCTATAATATAGCTCCCCAGATTTTGGATTCATTTTTATGGCCTCTGTAATCTCATCTATATCAGAAAAACCAGAACTTTCAGATGTTTTGGTTTTATCATTATTACAAGAAGTTACCCCTAACAAAATGGTTATGAGCAAAAAAGAAAAGGCTTTTAAAAATAATTTTTTTTGATTCATAAGTATTTTTACAATAATATTATTTGTAAATATTTTTATTAAAATTGGACGGTAGCGCCAGCTCTTAAGCTGAAACTATTGGATTTAATCCAATCAAAACCGTAAACCAGATTATGTACAGCTACATAAAAGGTCAAATATTTAAGATTAACATTAGAATACAATCCAATGTTTAAGAAATCGTTTTTACTTACGGTCATTTGTGCACCTAAGTCTATAAAACCTATTTGTCTTACAGCTGAGACCGAAAGAATATTTATATAACTACCAAAATTATGCCGCAATTGATATAACCCATGATACGACCATTTGTTTTTGACGTACGATGCCCCTAAAGTAAAACTACTATTGAGTGATGTGGTATATTCTTCTAATGTCTGTGTTACATTAAAAAGTTGATTTAAAGTATCTTTTAGCGATGTCTCTGTTGCATCTATTAACTCAAAAAAATCGAATCCATCAAATGTAAAATTGCCTTGACTTTGGAATTTTCTAGGAAAAAAATCCCATTTGATGCGCCCCACATCCAATAAACTAACTGAAAGCGTCAAATTATCATTCGCATGATAAACAGCACCAATATCAAATGCCCATCCTCTATTATTGAAAAAGAAATTATCAAAACTAAAATCAGGAGCATTAAAGTTGATACTGTCTAAACGATTATACCGTATCGTTCCACTGCCTCTGACAGTAACATCATTTTCAAAATCCCATCTGTAAAATTCTTCATCAGTAGTGAAGGACACTTTATTGCTTTCACTATATACATTGGAGGTACCATATAGTAATTTTATTTTACCACCAATAGTCAGCGCACCTATGGTTTTCTGAGCTCCTAAATATAATTCATTGTATCCCATGACATCTAATGAGGGTCCTATAGAAAGTGTTTGACCAATAAATGGAGCATTGCCTTGAAAAAGTAATCTAGCTAAATCTTCAGAATACCTAAAGTTGCCTTGTAGCTTGAAAGCATGCCCACCTAAAACAGCCCATTGACCTAGTTTAAACCCAGCATCAATAGTGCGTAATTCAAACTGTCCAAACAAATTATTTTCAGACTCAAATTCTGTTTTCAACTTATTTTTATCTAAAAATCTAGATCCGTCGGCATTTTTAGATGTAAGCTTATTGAGATTGGGTCCGTCAGTTCCTATTTCATTATTTATCGAAGCCAAACCCAAATTGATGGTTTTGGCAAGTGGATAAGCTGGATTTAGAAAGGTAGAAGCTATTGTGCCTTGCTTGTGTAAAAGCGAAATGTCTTGTGATCTCACGAAGTGAGGCATCCCAATCAAAAAACAAAAGATAATATATCTCTTCATGATAATTAATTGCTTTTGAGTTGTGCCTTAAAGCCCACTTTGATATCAAATCCGTAATCTCCATAAATCCATATGGGACTAAAATTTTCACTTCCGGTGGTATTGATATATCCGAGTAGGACTACTTTTGATGCCTTTTGAATTTTGTTATATCTATTTTGATCTACTTCAGTAAAAAAAACCTTTTGAGTGGTAGTGAGCGTTCTACCTGAAGGTAATAATGAGGCAGGTTCTAATCGGATACCTTGAGTATCAAAGAGTCTGTCTATTTCTTCACCATCATTGTCAATAAAAATGATATCTAAATGTACATCAGCTGGGAAGTCATGTGCAATTAGTGTTTTAAATTCTGCACGTTCCAGTTGCTTTAGATCTTCTAATGAGAAATCTAAAGTATCCGTAATGACGAGCTCTTTGACAGAGCCATTTAAGGGGATTTCAGCTGCAACATTGACTACATAAAAGCCGTTGTCTGTAATAAAGCCATTAATGGAAGTATCTCTATCAGGGTTGATCAATGCATTGATTTCGTAGGTCACTGTTTTTGTTTTTTCATTAAATAACTCCCGTATATTGGAATTGTCTTTGTCAAAACTAAAAACAGTGGTTTTGACCTGACCTATTTCATCGAAACTAGGATATAAAAAATCTATACCCCTTCTTATAAAGTCACTTTGTAAATTTACAGTATTGCCGTTGATCGATGTCAACTCCAATCTTTCTACCTCAGTTCTTACAGGTATGCCAAATGAATTATCCACAATGATAGAAATTTTGGGATCTTGAAAGTCAAATCCACCACTCAACCAATTATTAAAAAGATTGATATCTATAACATTGCCTTTGATGGGAAATCTATGAAATCCATGATAACCCTCTATATAAGAAAAACGTATAAAGTCATAAGTCATATAGGCTTGTTCGATTTGAGCCTTACTTCCATCCTTTTTGTGCGCTTCTAGTACGAAGGTCATAAAATTACCTTGGGTATTTATCGTCCATCTATCTATATTGATTTGCGGTGTTTCGTATCGGGCTATATTTCCATTATTATGAGGCACTGTAAATTGGGTATTCAACAATTGACCATTGCGGCTCACTTCGGGTATAGATATAGATACATATATGTCTTCAGTTTCTCTAGTTTCAATCACAAATCCTATATTTGTACCCCTGAAGACTGCATTTTTTATAAGTACATTATTGGGATTGTCAGGAAAAAGATTGATAGATGTGGTATCTCCTAGGAGATAAAAGGGCTCAATAAATGGTAAAGGTGGAAATATTTTGGCTGAGTTTTCTCTTAATACTTCACCTCTGTACTGTATAGTAGCTTGGCCATCGGTATCTAATTTTAGATTTATATTGCTTTTGGATTCCTTTACTATTCGGTTGACTGTCAATTTTGTATTTATCAGTGGTGCAGCCCACTCCTGTCCCTGAAAATCATATTCTATATTCGTGTTTAGCAAGTCTTTTGTACAAGAAAAGAAACTAATTAATAGAGTAAATAGGATAATAAAATGGCTTTTTGTCATATATAACTGTATTTTTTACTGGATATACTATAGCAAAGATACTTAACTCAACGTTTTATGGGGTTAATTGTTTGATGGGAAGGGACACATAACACTTAAACAGCTTCTTGATTTTATGATCTTTATCACCTCTTAGTATGATTAGAGTGCTTTTCTGAAAAACAAGTAACAATAGTTACATATTTGTAAATTTTTAATCACCATCTTTGACGAAAATTTAATTTTAAAAATCATGACCAATAAAAAATTAAAATTAATAGTCATAGGCGGCGGTACGGGAGGCATCATGCTCTCAGCGAGAATGCTTAAAATAGGTGCGCCTTTGGATATCACAGTAATAGAACCAAGCGATTCGCATTGGTACCAACCTGCATGGACTTTGGTTGGAGCGGGCACGTTTGATTACAATAGTACAAAAAAACCAATGTCTAAGGTGATGCCAAAGGGTGTCAATTGGGTCAAAGATATAGCCACAGGTTTTAAACCTGAGGAAAATAAGGTCACCACGTCTCAAAATGGAGATTTGGAGTATGACTTCTTAGTGATATCTTCTGGATTGGTATATGAAAACGCTATGATTCCAGGATTAGAAGAGTCTTTGGACAAAGGGAATGTGTGTAGCATATACACTGACCCTAAACATACATGGGATGTTATTAGGAATTTTAAAGGTGGACGTGCGATATTCACACAACCCAATACACCTATAAAATGTGGTGGCGCACCTCAGAAAATTGCTTATTTGGCCGCTGACTATTTTAGGAAAAACAATCTTTCTGACAAAGTGAGGCTGACTTTTGCGACTCCTGGTGGTGTAATTTTTGGCGTAAAACCTGTGGCAGAAACTTTAATGAAGGTCATCAAAAGGTACAATATTGATTTTAAACCATCGCATACTTTAGTCAGAATAGAAGGGGACAGAAATGTGGCCATATTTAAACACACGGGTATCGCGGGGAGTCCGTGCTTCTTAAATGAAGATGGTGTGACAACTATTGGCGAATCAGAGGATGAGTTTGAAGTAAAATATGATATGCTGCATTTAGCTCCTCCGCAAGCGGCTCCAAAATTTATTAGAGAGTCAGTTTTGGCTAACGAAAATGGGTGGTTGGATGTCAATATTAATACGCTTCAACACAATAAATATCCTAATATTTTTGGGATAGGAGATGTGGCGGCCTTACCTACTGCCAAAACAGGTGCTGCCATACGTAAACAATCTCCTGTAGTGATAGATAATATCTTATCAATGATAAAATCTAATAATTTAGGCAATAAGATGTACGATGGGTACTCATCTTGTCCATTGGTCACAGGATATGGAAAGATGGTCTTAGCTGAGTTTAATTACAAAAATGAATTCACTCCAGATCCTAAACTAAAACAAATGTTGATTTTCGATAGTGATAAGGAACATTGGAGATTATGGATGCTTAAAAAATATGGTCTTCCATACCTCTACTGGAATAAGATGATGAAAGGCGAGGAGGTGTAGTTAATTCAAACTCAAAAGAGACATTAACAGTATGTATTAATGTCTCTTTTTATGAAATTGTCCATGATTATACATAAATGCCATAAATATTTGTATATTAAATTGAAAGGGAAATTATGCAGATAACTTACCCACTATAAAATACACAGTACCATGTCTAGATAAACCGAAGCATTTTAATTCTTTGCTAAAGTCAAATCAAATACATGGTTTGAGCATATACGTCTGATAAGGATAGGCGATACAACACAAAGTAATAACAATCAGGTTCAACCCAAGAATTAGTTGTTTTTAGCTCCTTGAGTGACCCAAGCTTCTATTTTTCTTATGTCGCAGTCTGATATTTTTGAGCCTCCTTTTGGCATAGGAGAAAAACCTTGCTCATGCTTTATGGAGCCTATAAGTCTTTGAATATCAACTACAGCTTTTAGACTTTCGTAGCTGCCCATAAAGAGTGGATTATCAGCAGCATTGCCGCCATGACACCCTGAGGTCATACAACCATTCTTTTCTAATAGGGGAACTACATTCATAGTATAAGACATATTAGCTGTGTTACAGTCATTGTCTTTTTCTTTATCACATGAAATCAAAAAAGTGACTAAAAAAAGAGTTGATATAATTACAATTAAACTTTTATTCATAATATTTTATATTTTTAGAACTGCAAAAGTAAAGTATAATTCTGACAATTCTATGACATTTTTATAATATTTACTTATACAAGTATAAGCCAAGCTATTTTGGATGTCTAAATTATTTTAAGAACGACCGCTTAAAGCATTGTAGGTCATAATAGATTTCAAATCTTTTTACATTACATAAGTGGTCAATAATAGTTAGAATACCTTACAGTTTAATCGCATTTTGAAAGTATTTTATAAAAAATAGGTTTTCTAAAATTCAGTTGTTTAGCAAAAATAAACTTGTGTACTTAAAAAAAAATTTAATTCTTAAATGGATAATTCACGTAAAAATATGATCCAAAATGCCATGGGTATTCCTCCCTATTTATAATTAATCAAAATATAAATTAGACCATAGTGATAAACTTTTTTAATATATCTTAGGACTTGGTTTTTAATGGTTCTATCTTTGTGATAATTAATTTAGTGAAAATGAAGTTTATAATAATGGGATGGGCAATTTTTGGCATAATTTTATTTTCATGCCAGTCGTCTCACAAAGAGGTGGTAGTTACTGAATCTTATAAACCAGGCTATGGCGAAATTATGTTAAGTATGCAGTCTCGACATATAAAACTATGGTATGCTGGAGTAGGAGAAAACTGGCCTTTAGCAGATTTTGCGATTCATGAGATCGAAGAAGCGTTAGAAAAAATTCACAAGTATCATCTTGATAAAGATGAAACGAAACATGTTAATATGATGGTACCTGCCATAGAGGCGGTAGAAATGACTATTGACGCAAAAGACCTAGAAAGTTTTAAAATCCAATTTGAGACACTCACCCAGACATGCAATACATGTCACCAACTCACAAAACATGACTACATACAGATAAAAGTACCAGAGTACAACCCGTATTCCAATCAGATTTTTGGTGATGTTATAGTATCTCCTGTTAAATAAGCTTTTAAGGATACTTTTTAAAAATAGAGTTGTACAAAGTGGGTATCATATAATATAGTGAGCTCGTACTGATATAAGTTAAAATAATAGTTAAACTTAAAAACACATGCATTCTAAGAGTATTTTCATTCTGTTATTCACCATAGGACATCTGTATGGACAGGGCACAATATCTGGCACCATTTTAGATTCTGAAACTAAGAAAGGCGTAGATGCAGCCCACATTATTCTCTTGAAAGCACAAGACAGTAGTTTTGTATCAGGTACGATAAGTGAAGAAAGCGGTTTTTTTGTTTTTTCTAAATTGGGTCATGGAGAATACATCATCAAAGCCAGTCAAATAGGCTACGGTGATTTATACCGAGCCTTACGGACGACACCGTTGACACCCGATATTCATGTGGGAACTTTAAGTATGAATATGACAGGGTTTACATTGGATGATATCGTTATAGAAGGGAGAAAGGAAGAAATCAATCGCTCCATGGATAGGAAAAACTTTAATATAGAAGAAAATTTATCGCAGTTAGGAGGTTCGGTATTGGAAGCTTTACGCAATTTGCCGGGTGTAACTATAGACCGAGATGGTAAGGTGCTACTTAGAGGCAGTGATAAAGTTGCTGTTCTTATGGATGGTCAACAGTCGGCTTTGACAGGCATGTCTTCACAACAAGCATTGGACAATATCCCTGCATCAGCCATAGAACGCATAGAAATCATAAATAACCCATCCGCCAAATATGATGCAACAGGAATGGCGGGCATCATCAACATCATTTACAAAAAAGATGTAGCTAATGGGTGGAATGGAAAGGTAGGTATCAATATGGGAGCTGGTGCATTGGGTGTGAAACGAGCCAATATTTCGGATAGTCGTGACCAATATCAATGGACACCCAAAATTAATCCATCAGCCTCAGTGACTTACCGTAAGGATAATATCAATTTTTTTGCCAATGGAGATGTATTACTCCAAAGAAAATTGATGAAAAATGAATTTACAGATAGAATCACTTCTTTGTCTGATGTCCAACAGCAATACATAGAAAACAGAGACCAACCTTTATATAATTTTTCAACAGGTATAGATTATACGATTAATGAAAAAAATAAAATTACATTGTCAGGACTTTATAACAATAGAGCCTACATAGACAGAGGCGATATTGCCTATTTATCTAGACCAACTAATGAAAGAACTCGTCTCTGGCAATACTATGAAGATGAAGTCAATGAAACCATAGAAGGTAGAATAAATCATATATATCAGTTTAAAGTTCCTGGCAAAGCTCTTAAAACGATGTTACAATATGCTCACAGGAAAAAGGACGAAACGTTTTATTTTGATAATTTTTTAATTAACAGTATAGGTACGGATACATTTTTTCTCACTGCCGCTGAAGATATTTATTCATTTAATGTAGATTATACCCAACCCCTCAAAAAAGGCCGGATAGAAATAGGAACACAACAAAGGTGGCAAGTTTTTCCGAATAGGGTGCGTTTCTTACAAGGTATTAATTCGATTATGGATCCAGGATTGGCAGGTAGCGCAGAATATCGAGAACAGTTATCGGCTTTTTATACCAATTACATTTATGACATTCCCCTCTTAGAGTTCGAAATGGGTCTCAGGTACGAATATGCCAAAATAGATTATTTGGTGGACGAAAATCACATCATTTATACTTCAGATGGGTTTGATTATAATCAATTATTTCCCAATGCGCGTGTGACATTGAATCTGCCAGTACAGCAAAAAATCAGTATTTTCTACAATAGACGTGTCAATAGGCCATCAGAAAGTTCATTGCGATCATTTCCTACTTATGCAGATCCTGAAATATTAAGTCTTGGTAATCCAAACTTAATCCCTCAGTTTAGCCAGAATGTAGAGACTTCCTACAAAAAGAGTTTTGATAAAGGATATATTTATTCCGCCGTTTATGCTCGATTTTTAGAGAATATCATTACCAACATCATAAGTCAGTTTCCGGACAGTGATAGACTTACTGATATATCAAAAAACGCTGGCAAAGGAAGGAGTTTCGGTAATGAACTTGTGGCCTCATATAATGTCAATAAAAAGGTAAAGATAGATATGAACACGCATTTTTATTGGAATACCATAGAGGCTTTTACGATAGATCAAAAATACCCTGTTCAAGAAAGAGTAACTTTAGATGGCCAAAATTTCAGAAGTGGTAATATCAAACTCAATGTAGAGCTTCAATATCCTGCGGGTTGGAAAAGTCAAATCACAGCTATGTATTTTGCGCCTGATATCATACCACAGGGTCTCATCGGCGAGCGATACGGCATAGACTTAGGTATGAAAAAGTCTATCTCTAACGGAAAAGGGGAAATATTTGTCAACGCCACCGATATATTCAATACCATGAGATTCATCAGAGAAGTCAATACTACCACTCTACAAGTCAATAGTATAGATTATTATGAGACACAAGTTTTTCGTGTAGGATATCAATTTAAATGGTAGTAAAAAAGATTGGCGAAAAGGATTATATTTTTTTTAGGCAGGCTTTATAGAAACAAGTAATTAAATTTTCTGAGCTATTTTTATATAAATGTTTTATTTATCAGCTAATACATATATCAAGATTGATAAATTAAAAACCATTATTGTTAATATTACATTATTTTATGTAATTTTACTAAGCACATGACAAAAATTTAAAAATCAGATT
>DAIPYV010000100.1:0-12332 GCA_036782555.1 Saprospiraceae bacterium | reverse complement strand
GAAAATGATTCTACTAAATTCATTAATTGAAACTAATTTTTATTTTTGATTCAATAATATCTTCAAACTTTATTTTATCAGTTATTGAGACTATTTTATTTTTTTTGCCTTCTTTTACTTTAATTTCATATTCTACATTCAAGACATCCTCCTCCACAGAGACTAATGTACCTTTGCTCCTTTTGTCAATACTATGTTTAATATCTATAAGCCTACCGATATTTTTTTTATATTGACGTAGAAATTTAAGTGGTCTTCCTACACCTGCTGAGGATACTTCCAATATATATGATTCGCCAAAGTACTTCTCTTCGTCAAAAATGGCTTCTAACCATCTACTCAATTTTTTACATTTGGCAAAATCAACGTACTCATCACTATCCAAGAAAATCTCTATTTTCTTACCGTTTATTATACATTCTACCAAAAAAGTATCGTTGAAATCTAAATTTTCTATCCCTTTATTGACTAACTCTGATAAGCCTTGAACGTCCATATTATTTCGTAATAAAAAAGGGAAACACCTCGTCTCCCTGCTTTTCTTTTGCTATTGTGCCGCAAATATACGACAATTATTTTAATTGTCAATAAGTTTGCTATTATTTATTATATTTGAGAGTTTTTATAGCTTAAATTTAGCTAGTTTTCTAATTTTGATTTTTTTAAGACTTTAGATCATCGGGTAAGGAGACAATTCTTTGGCCAAAAATTAAAAGATAATCATGTCCAAACCATTGACTTCCATCAATATGAACATATTTATAAAGCACTGCTTTTCAATTTTGTTTCCCTTTAATATAGTTTTAACTTTGTGGCTTATTGTTCACTTGTAAATGTGATGAGGAAAACAAACAGAATAAAATTTTATTTATAAATGTATTCCATATGGTGTAGCCTCAAGTCTGCGAGTTCCTAGGTTTTTCTTAAACAAGTGGTTACCTCAATTTTAACTTCCATATTCTTAAACTATCTGCTATCATCCATCTTTCTCACTTTAATGAAAATACCTGTGGCTTATCATTAAATAAAGCTTTAGTTTTAGTCCATGTTGTTTTGAAAAGTTCAGATTCTCTATACTTATCAAGAGCTTCGTGGTTTTCCCAATGACTTATTGTATAAAAAATATTATTGTGATGATAATCCTTCTTTAGTTGGACAGAAATACACCCTTCGAAGGCTACTATTTTTGGCTGACTTTCATTAAATATCTTTATAAATGTTGCTATTTCTTCTTCTACAAAAGAAAGTCTCACAATCCGTAATATACTCGAGTTCATTAATAAAAATTTATTTGAATCATTTCATTTTTGTTCAATCCAAGTAGTGAACTGGCTTTGTCAAGATTGACAGCTATTTCTAGATAGCCTGATGAATTAAAGAAAGCTAGTGGGTCACCAATAGCCACATCTCCATAGCTCTTACTTAAAGTGATGATGGGGTCATTGGGCTTATAATATAATTCAAATTTTCTACCTTGACAAACTTTGTGAAATAGCTCTTTTTTTAAGTTAATAATGACATTTTCGAAGTGATCGATGTGTATGACCATAGCTCTAATTTGGTGCGCATTGATTACAGGCTGAATGATGAGTTTTTTATTAAAAGTTTCTAAAGGTGTACCTATATCTTCCAATGGCAACCCATGAGAAATATAAGCTGCAGCATGAGATAAAACTTTGTTGACCGTTAAATCACCTTCTGGTGGCTGAATGACAAATATTTTTGATTCGTCAATATCATCAAAAACCAAACTAAAAACACCATTATTAGGCCCGACGAAATAATGTCCTTCATGGTAGAATGTTATTAAATCTGTTTTCTTTAAGTTATTGCACTTGACAGCTACTATGTGAATGGACTCTTTGGGAAAGGATTTAAGGGCATTTTGTAAAAAAAATGAAGCCTGGACAATATCAAAATGGTCTATATCGTGACTAATATCAATAATATTAAAATCCTTTTTGGCTGACAATAATGAAGCCTTCAGCTCCGCAGCATAAAAATCTTTATATCCATAATCAGTCGTTAAAGAAACTATTTGCATCAAATTTCGTTAATCCAAAATTAATTTATCGTTGAATTAGAATCAAATTTAATAAAGATTTATCACATTAATTTAATCTGGTATTAAACAATATTCTAATTTTGTGCAAAGAAATAGATTTTTTGAAATATATTATAACTTTTTATCATATAATTTATAAACTTTTAAATATTGAGTGAATTAATATTAACTTTTGACGGTGTAGATCCATTGGATCTTTATGGTGAGAATAACTCCAAAATAAATCTTATCAAACAATCTTTTCCCGAAGTAAAGATAACTTCTCGTGGCCAACAGATCAAGCTGAATGGAAAGAAAGAAGACCTTGAAAAAGTAAAGAATAAGCTAGAACTTATGGTCAGGATGATACATGACCAACATGATGTCAATACACAAGTTGTTCAGGATTTAATACAAGATGATAAAGCACAGAATCACAAACTGAGTGAAAAAACAGCTGGAGGTGTCATCGTTTATGGTAAAAATGGTTCTCCCATAAAAGCTAAAACACGCAATCAGAAAAAACTGGTCGAAACATCAGAACAAAATGATATCATGTTTGCCATAGGTCCAGCGGGTACGGGTAAAACTTATATGGCTGTGGCCTTGGCTATGAGAGCGCTCAAGTCCAAGCTTGTTAAAAAAATCATATTAACACGACCAGCGGTAGAGGCAGGAGAGCATTTAGGCTTTTTGCCTGGAGACATGAAAGATAAAGTAGACCCTTATTTGCGTCCACTATACGATGCATTGGATGATATGTTGCCTGCTGAAAAATTGACATATTTTGTAACAAATAGAGTGATTGAGGTAGCACCTTTGGCATTTATGAGAGGCCGCACCTTAGATCATGCATTTATCATTTTAGATGAAGCCCAGAATTGTACGACTTCTCAGTTGAAGATGTTTTTGACGCGTATTGGTCCTAGTGCTAAGGCCATAATTACAGGAGATTTGTCACAAATAGATCTGCCTGGACATCAAAAATCTGGTTTGCGAAAGGCCTTGGAGATATTAAGACCCATAGAAGGCATAGGCCAATTGTATTTAGATCCTGAAGATGTGGTGAGACATAGACTTGTTAAAGAAATTATCAGGTCATATGACCTTGCTGACGAGGCAGACGAAGCCGAAAGAGTACGAAGACGCGAAGCCAAAGACGCCGAAAGGCAAGCTCAAATTTCTGAAGAACAAAAAGAGAATATTAATTAATTTGATATGAATTTAAATGCCTACAAATTTTTTATGACCTGGGAGTTAATTAATTTTTAAAACTAAAATGATATAAAGTATGACTTCTAAAATAACATACTTAGGTGACCTCAGAACTGAATGTACGCATTTGAGATCGGGTCAGACCATTATCACGGATGCACCTTTGGATAATAATGGTAAGGGAGAAGCGTTTTCTCCAACGGATTTGACAGCCACATCTTTGGGTACTTGTATGGTGACCATAATGGGTATCAGTGCCAGAAATCACAATATTAATATTGATGGTACTCGGCTCGAGATTACAAAACACATGGCATCTGACCCAAGACGCATTAGTCAAATAGATGTAAACATTATATTGCCACATAATAACTATTCTGATAAAGAAATGAAATTGTTAGAAGCGGCAGCTAGGACGTGCCCTGTAGCATTGAGTTTGCATCCAGAAATAGTTCAGAATGTTACTTTCCAATAAAGACTTATAAAAATATTAATTTATGGCTTCTGGTATTTTTGCCATCCTTGACGATATATCCATATTGATGGATGATGTAGTGGTTATGAGTAAGATAGCCACGAAAAAAACTGCTGGAATTTTGGGAGACGATTTGGCAGTTAATACAGAGAAATCCACTGGCTTCGTATCATCAAGAGAACTTCCCGTATTGTGGGCCATTACCAAAGGTAGCTTTGTAAACAAATTAATAATTTTACCCTTAGTGTTTTTGCTCAATTACTTCGTGCCAGAGGCTGTTACCATCATTTTGATATTGGGAGGTCTCTATCTGGCATATGAGGGCGCAGAAAAAATAGTCCACTTTTTAATATCTAAATTTTATAAGAAGAATGTCGACCAACATCTAAACGATAATGCTGATGGTGATGAAAAAGTAAAAATCAAATCAGCAATAAAGACAGATTTTATACTCTCTCTCGAGATTGTCATAATAGCATTGAGTACAGTTTTAGAAAAGTCATTACTGACTCAGATTTTGGTAGTTTCTATTGTAGCTCTTATTGCTACTGTAGGCGTGTATGGTATTGTAGCCTTGCTGGTAAGAATAGATGATTTTGGCTTTTTATTACAAAAAAATGCCTCTGAAGAAAGTATTAAATCAAAAATAGGACAATTTTTAATCAACCTATTGCCAAAAGTAATAAAGTCATTATCGTTGATAGGAACAATAGCTTTGATATTAGTTTCAGGCGGGATTTTCGTACACAACATTCATGCGATAGAAGAGATATTACCTCATTTTCCTGTTCTCGTCAATGAATTTATCGTAGGTCTCGTAGTGGGAAGTTTAGTTGTTTTGATTGTTACCATAGTCCATAAGATATTACCTAAAACTGCATAAATGAAGCAACTAAATATTTACAACTCTTCAAAGAGAATCAACGGCACCATCACACTTAACGGTTCTAAAAGTATCAGCAATAGAGTTTTGATGATACAAGCATTGGCTACCTCAAAATTTAATATAGATAACCTTTCTAATAGTGATGATACCCAAACTTTAAAAAATCTATTGAGTGATAATGCCGATATTTGGGATGCTCACCATGCAGGCACGACATTCAGGTTTTTGACAGCTTACTTAAGTACAAAAGTGGGTATTCAAATATTGACAGGTTCAGACAGAATGAAAAATAGACCAATAGGAGATTTGGTCGATGCATTGAATGGGTTAGGAGCACATATTGAGTATATGGAAAAACATGGATATCCGCCTCTAAAAATCGGACCACCCAAAGATATTTGGTCTAATGAAATAAGTTTGTCAGCCTCTACAAGTTCTCAATTTATTTCAGCTTTACTTTTGATAGCGCCCACACTGCCATCGGGTCTGACTATCCATTTGATAGGTGAAGTCGTATCGAGACCTTACATTGACATGACAATAGGTATGATGAGAGATTTTGGTATTGATGTAGAAGACAATGGAAGTTTAATCAAAATTAAGCCTCAATCCTACATGACTAAAGACTATTTTGTAGAGGGTGACTGGTCAGCAGCTTCTTATTATTATACGATTGCGGCTTTGAGTGAAGAAGCTAGCATCACCATAAAAGGTCTAATGCAAAATAGTTTGCAAGGTGATAAAGCTATTGTCCAAATAGGAAGCAAATTTGGTATCAAGACAGATTTTCAACATTTAAAATTGACTATTACTAAAGACTCTAAAAGTATGTCAGCATCTTACATAGAGCAAGACTTTTTAGATACTCCTGACATTGCTCAAAGTGTTGCAGTAATGTGTGCAGGCACGGGTAAACATGGTCTTTTTTCTGGACTTCAAACATTAAAAATAAAAGAAACAGATAGAATCCACGCTCTTAAGGTTGAATTATCCAAGATAGGCGTCCATTTGGTAAAAGTTCCACAAAAATTTGCCAAAAAATCAGATAAAGAACATTATATTCTAGAGGGAGACGCGCGAAAACACTTTGGCGACTCGCCCATCTTTGATACATACGAGGATCACAGAATGGCCATGTGTTTAGCGCCTTTAGCACTATTGTTTCCTATAAAAATAAATAATCCTGAAGTTGTCTCCAAATCTTATCCACATTTCTGGGAAGATTTAAAAAAGTTGGGTTTTGAAATACTATAATTTAAATGGAATAGGATGAATTTTTTTAAGAAGTTTAGTCAGCTTTAGCTGTTTTTTTATTTGATTTAATGATTTTTCTTTTTCTCTTTTAAAAATTTCTTACCTTGCGGGCTATTTTTATTGTTAACAGAATCACGTTAGATAATTTATGCTCAAAATATTTCAAGTAGCCATACTGTTTTTTGTTGTATATATAGGTCATGCCCAAGATAAACTCATAATATCAGGAGCATTAGAACTTAATGCCAATGTTTTTTTAAGAGATTCCGCAATCAATGCTATCAATACACCACAGTATGACAGACAGTTTTTTGGAGGTGAATCATGGCTTAACCTTAATATGCAATATGAGGGCTTTACAGTCGGACTTAGATATGACGCATTCAACAATTCTAATCTTCAAAATCCTACTGGATCTTACTCGGGGACGGGCATAGGAAGGTGGTATATCAAAAAAAAATTAGACAAGCTAGAGCTGAGTGCAGGTTATCTATACGATCAAATTGGTTCAGGGGTGATATTTAGGGCCTTTGAAAACAGACCTCTTTTCATTGATAATGCTTTGTATGGGGTACAAGGAAAATACGAATTTAATGACTCTTGGAATTTGATGGCTTTTGTAGGAAAGCAAAAAAACGCGCTTGAAGTACATACTGGAAATATCAAAGGTATCCGTCTAGAAGGATTTATTACTAAAGGGACAGAAGAAAATCCTATTTCTTTAGCGCCAGGTATTGGCTTTGTCAATAGAACTATCTCAGATGAAAATATGCAAAAGGTCAAGGATGAGGTGCGAACATATTTATCAGTAGATAGATTTTCTCCACTGCTCAATTCTTATGCAGCTACAGTTTACAATACTTTGTCCTACAAAGGACTTAGTCTTTATACAGAAGCGGCTCTTAAATCTGATGATATTTTTTATAATCCTTTTGCAGTAAAAACAGAACTCCTAGGTACTACCCTCGGTAAACTTCAGCAAAGTTCTGGTTCTGTATTTTATGGTAGTATGTCATTTACAGCTGGTAATTTAGGTGTGACTTTAGATGCAAAGAGGACAGAACATTTTAGCTTCAGGATAGACCCAACTCTTGAACTTTTACGCGGGATTATCAATTTTCTTCAGCCTCTTAATAGGCAAAACACATATAGACTCACAGCAAGATATAGTCCAGCTGCACAAGAAGTGTCTGAAATGGCTTATGCTGCGGACATCCGTTACAAAATCAATAAAAACTGGAGTGCCAACCTAAATTTTTCGGATATTAAGACGCTAGAAGGAGAGCGTTTATTTCAAGAATTTTTTACAGAAATCATTTACAAACATAAAAGCAAATGGCAACTTCTATCCGGTATTCAGTTTTTAACTTACAATCAAGAGGTGTACGAAATGAAGGCGGAGGTTCCATTAGTCAAAACTATTGTACCTTATGCTGATTTTTTGTATAAGTTTACCCGCAAAAAGGCCTTGAGATTAGAGTTTCAATATATGGATACTAAACAAGATTTTGGTAGCTGGATATTTGGTGCCGCTGAATACACTATTGCACCAAAATGGAATTTTGAATTTTCAGGCATGTACAACAATAAACCAAAAAAGGTGAATCCAAAAGGAGAGCTAGCGAAGATATTTTATCCTACCGCTGGAATGGTTTACGTCACTAAGGCGCAAAGATATAGCCTTAGATACGTTAAACAAGTAGAGGGTGTGGTGTGTTCTGGAGGTATATGTCGACTTGAGCCTGCATTTAGCGGATTTAGATTTTCATTAAATACAACTTTTTAAATTCCTCCAGTATGAAATTTTTAGTTTTTACAGTTTTTATTTCCACCATAGTTTTATTTACAGGTTGTACTGAAATACAAATGTCATTTACAGATCCTCCCATTCCTGATAATGGCAGAGCTGTCTTGATAGAAGAGTTAACAGGTGTCAGTTGTGTCAATTGTCCAAAAGGTGCCTCTGCCCTCAAAGATATCGAAACAGAATTTCCAGGGAAAGTATTTTCTGTGGGTATTCACGGCATATTATTGTCAGAGCCAGTTTCTGGACGAAGCAGATTTGATTTTCGAACACCTGAAGGAAGGGCATTAGAAACAAGCTTTACTTTTTTAGGAAAGCCTTCCGCTGTCATCAATCGAGTGCCTTTTAACAATTCATTTATGGGAAATCCAGCAACTGGCCAATGGTTTGCAGCTGTGAGGAGTGAACTGCTAAAACCCCATGTTTTAAATTTATTAGCGGGTGTCAGATATGATGATGTAAGTAGAAAAATTGACTTGGATGTCACAGCTATTCCCTTAGTGGATTTGGATGGATTATATACAATAAGTATTTATCTTACAGAGTCAAAAATTATTGATGCTCAGCAGGATGGCAACATCATTCGTGACGATTATGAACACAATCATGTATTGATGGCGATGATGACAGCTGTAAATGGTGATGTCTTAGACTCTAATCTTAAAAAGGATGCTTTGATACAACGTAAATATTCCTATACACTCCCTACAGAACCTCAGGGTCTATGGAACCCGGAAAATATGCAAGTTGTCGTGATGGTGGCAGCCAGTAATGGTCCTGACAGAAGTGTTCAACAAGCTTTAGGTGTGTATGTTAAGAAGTGAATTCGTAATGGTTAAATTGCATAGATGTAAAAAAATACCTTTGAAGGTTCTTTGATGGCGCAAGTTTACAACTTTTGCCGTATTCTTAAAAAAATAGAGAGTGAGCACTAAGTAAAAGTTTATAGATAGTGATGGTCTATATTTTTAATTTTTGCAACTGTATCAAGGGGAGATATTTTTTCTAGGCTTCCATATATCGAAATATATATCGAAAGTATAAGATATTATCAACAAACCAAAGGATTAATATTGAATATAGTATAGAGTGAGAACGCTTTGAGAGCATCAATCAGAATTCAATATTTATTGGTTAAGCACCTGCCATCCCTGAAATCTTCCATTCCCATAATGCCAGGCACACTACGATCATCTTTTCTATGGAAAAATACGCGATGCCAAAAACACTTATTAAATGATAGAAATATATGACCAAGGAAATCGAAAGACAACAATACAGTACATTCAATACAGCAAAGGTCTTTAACAGGAGGGAAAAGAATTTGGCAGGCCGGACCAAATGGCAGGTAAATGAAGACACACAGAATATCATGGGCAAAATGGAAAGCTGCAAAGCCACCGCTGATGGAAAACCAAAGAAGGACTGAAATGGAGCGATCAAAAATATCAATAATAGGGCGGACAAGAGGGTTCCGATGGCATCTATCAGGAATATATTTTTAGAGCTAACAGAACCCGCCACAGATTACAGATTTGCAATATCAATAACCACATTTCCTTTCTTTCTGCCCGTATCTACATAGCGATGTGCTTCTACTATCTGGTCCAATGAGTAATGTTTGTCTATCACTGCAGTGAGCATACCCTTATTGTATATTTTTGTCAATAATGCTAATTGTTCGGGTTTTTCAGAAGCGTATTCCATGCCGCCTACGGTCTTGTATATGCCATTCTTGGTGAGGAGCTCTTTGCATTGCTTTTGGGTATATTTACCTACTGCATCGAGGATGATATCATATTTTTGCGTTGATCTTGTAAAATCTTCACGGTCGTAGGCGATCACCTGATCAGCGCCCAATTGGCTGCAAAGTGCTGCACCTGATGAGCTGCAAACAGCAGTCACCTGGGCATTGTAATATTTGGCTATTTGTATGGCCGAAGTACCGACCGATCCAGTTCCTCCGAGGATCAGAACTTTTGGGTTTTTGAACTTGTCGATACCTGATTTTAACAGAAAATATATGGCCGTTTGTCCACCGAATAGAATGGCTGCGCCTTCCTGAAAGGGCATATTATACGGCATGGGCGCAAACATGGCTTTCTCTGATATTGTGGTGTACTCCGCATGACAACCGAAGTTGAAGCCCGTCAATCCATATACCCGATCGCCTACGTTATAATGGCTCACTCCCGCTCCCGTACCTGCCACTATACCGGAAAAGCTCACGCCCAATATTGGTTTTCGAGGTTTGGACCAGCCCATGGCCAGACGCATCATCCATTTCATCCAGCCTTCTACTGCTAAAGCACGCACCCGCACATCTCCGGAATTGAGGCTCGAAGCCACTATTTTTACCAGCACTTGTCCAGGTTTGGGTACGGGAGTAGCCAGAGTCTCGATTTTCAATACCTCCGGCGGTCCATACATGGTGCATATAGTCGCTTTCATTTCTGGTGCTACTGAAGGAGGTGCCTGATTCGGACTAGTATGGCTTATGGATTTTTTAATCATTTCTATGATGTCTTTTTGTCCAGCTTTTATGGCTATGTCCATAGGCTTTTTACCTGACTCCATCTCTATGGTATTGAGGTCTGCATCATTCTGCAAAAACAATTCCACTATTTCAATGTGTCCGCAGCGAATACTCTCGAAAAAAGGACTAGTCAAAAACTCTGGATGTTGATAGTTGAAGTCTATGCCCATTTTAAGGTAGTATTGTACCAACTGAATGTCATTGGATTCAACGGCGTAAAATAGGGCTTTCCAATCTCCGTGGTTCATAATCTTAGGGTCATACTAGTATGTAAATAAATAGTAACAATAATACTCCACAAAAACAATGCGTTCATTTCTTTTAAAGGAGATTACTTAGATTAATCGGCCAATTGGATTGACAAAATTAATGAAAATTTTAAAACCTGCTTTGCCAGCTTGGGCTAAATCATATCTTTAGCCAACGATTAAATTTTATTCCTTACCAATAGATAAACAATAGGAACTACACCTGGAAATAGAACCATCAATAATACCCAAATGATAGTGTTCTCTGCGTTTGAGTTTACTATCTCTAGCATTATTATCAACCAAAAGAAGAAAAAGAGAATAAGGCTAATAAATAAAAGATAAATAACATTATCTATAGCGTTAATTTTTCCTAAGACTCCAATAAATATGAATAAGAGACTCACAGCTAAAAGAGCTATCAGATTTTTTTTGCTTACTTGAGTTAATTTTGTAATCATTGGCTTGTGTGATTTATATAATTAAAAAAAACACACATTATGTAAAAATAGTTCCCCACTTAAATAAAAACTACCATTGCGCTCCTGGGTGTGCCCGCTGTAAGTACTGTAATTCAGTCAAGACAAAGCCTAAATTTTCAGTATGTAAACCTGATTTGCCCCCTTTTCTGGGATAATGTACATCTGGAATGGATAAAGTGGCGCGTTCGATGGTTTCAGTAAATTTCTCTTTAGCATTTTGGGCCACTATATCTAAATCAGGACATATGCTTTGTTGCATGGCGTATTTTTCGTCTTCTGAGGCAATAAACATTTCATCAAAATAAGGCATAAAAAGTGTCAAAGAATTTTGAATCTTTTGGTGGCTGACCTCTGTGCCATCACCTAAACGAATGACCCATTCTGACGAAAAAGTAAGATGGTAAGAGGCTTCTTTAATACTTTTGCGCGCTATTGCCACTAATCTCTCGTCTTTACTACGGGTTAGACCTTCCAGCATAAAATAATGGTAACAGTCATACATAAACTGACGCATCAATGTATCACCCCAATGACCATTTTTTTGCTCGACCAAAAGAACGTTTCTAAATTCTCTTTCGGAGCGCAACATAGGGTAATCATCTTCCTGCTTATGCTCTACTTCAGCTAAATATTGGTAGTAATTACGGGCTTCTCCTATGAGATCTAAAGAAATATTAGTGATGGCAATATCTTGTTCCAATACAGGTCCGTGCCCGCATAATTCCCCTAATCGTTGACCTAAAATCATAGAATTATCGGCCAACATGAGAATGAAATTTTTTATATGTGGATACATTTTTTTGTTTTTAATATCAATAATCTAAGATGCTACATGTGTTTGAGTTCTATAGGCAAATCATAAAATGTAGGATGTCTATAGACTTTGTCTGTTGCAGGATCAAACAAAGCGTCCGCATCATCAGGATTAGATGACTTAATGTTCTTGGATTCAACAACCCAAATGCTGACACCTTCGTTGCGCCGAGTATAGACATCACGGGCGTTTTGTATAGCCATGTCGGCGTCTGCAGCGTGCAAGCTACCCACATGTTTGTGATTTAAACCGTTTTTGGAACGTATAAAAACTTCGAATAATGGCCAGTCTGTCATGGTGTTTCTTTTTAAAATTTTGTAAAAATATTTAAGTTATGGGCATTCCATGGGAATGGTTAAAAGATGCCCGTTATGGGTCATATTTATGGCAAAGCAAGTATTATCAGGTGCTTTGAGCAACATGCCTTTGAGTCCTGCTTTTATATGTAAATCTCCTTCACTTATTAATACATGTTGTATCGGAAGAATCGTTATTGATTCAAAACCCAACTGCCCATCATTATCTATGATGAGTTTCCATCTTTGTCCATTGGGTGATGTCAAAATGATGTTGG
>DAIPYV010000099.1:0-12345 GCA_036782555.1 Saprospiraceae bacterium | reverse complement strand
ATAAAGTTGAATTGCTTATTGTGTAAAGATGTCATCTACTGACAATTCGAAGCCTGGCAAAAAGGTAATACCCACAATATCCCCTTGCACATTGGGCAATTGGGCTACGTATTTGAGTTGATCGTCCAAAATATATCGTTGGAGTATTTCTTCATCGGGGATGACGACCCAATATTCTTTGACTTCGTTTTCCTCATAAAGGAAATATTTGCCCCGCATTTCTTTTTTGCTATTTCCGGGAAAAAGAATCTCTATGATGAGGTCAGGTGCACCTATACAACCTTGAGTGTCTAATTTTCTATCATCACAAACGATACATAAATCTGGCTGCACTACTGTGGTGGCGGCCTCCTCATTTTTATTTTTTGTACTCAATCTCACATCAAAAGGAGCAATAAAAATTTCACAAGATTTACCACTTAAAAAACTATATATATTCGTAAAAATTCTAACTGATATCCTCTGATGTCGCAAATTGGGTGCAGGTGACATTTTAAAGATCTTACCTTTGATGAGTTCTACACGTTCTTTAAAT
Source organism: Saprospiraceae bacterium (assembly GCA_036782555.1). Taxonomy (GTDB): domain Bacteria; phylum Bacteroidota; class Bacteroidia; order Chitinophagales; family Saprospiraceae; genus OLB9. The sequence goes on along the minus strand of DAIPYV010000099.1, from coordinate 11,810 downwards.
TGCCAAAGAAGGTAATCGGCATAGGTGTAGGACTTTGTGAGGTCTAATTGATTAATGTCGGTGATAGAGTCCATATACTATGAGTTTGAGTCTGTCGAATTGGCTTCGAGTGTGATATTTCTATAAATTTTATCTATGTCTATGTCCACACCCATGGATTTTAGGGAGAGGGTTTTGTTCTCTTTATTAAATTTTGTTTCTCGCCATAGATGAGGCGCTTCATTATGCCATGTTTCTATTTCTATTTTATCTTGATCGACTATCACGTATTCTTTGAAACTGGGTATATTTTTATAGGACAAAAATTTATCTGATCTATGGTAAGCTTTTGTTGACGGTGATAATACTTCTACAATGAGTATTGGGTTGAGGAGTACATCGTTTCTATTTTTAAAAAATTCCGGCTTCTCAAAAACCACTAATGCATCCGGATACAAAATTTGATTTAACGAGGGAATATATATTTTTTGATCACTATTAAGAATAGTATAGTTTAAATTCAATTTTTCAACTTCTACTATCAATGCCGAAGTTAACTGTGTGGCAATAATATTATGATTATAAGATGAACCGGGCATTTTTCTTACTTTTCCATTATAAAACTCATGTTTGACTGCAGAACGACTTTCTGAATCAAGATACTTCTCTAGAGGTGTTTTAGACCTTCTTTTGCTTGAATTAGATTTTATTTGAGTGGTTATCATTTCTACATTTTATTTACTTATAACTGTTACAACAAAAATTTTGTGTTATTGGTTTCATCTCTATACATATAGTTCGGGGCATTCTTTATGACTGATTTATAATGTCAAATTTCTTTACCAATGGGTAAGATGGAAAATACTTCTGCTCTTCGTACGGCATATATTCCAATTTTCGCCTTATTGGATAAATCTTTTGTGGGATAAATCATTTTCTTATATTACCTGGTAGAGGTCGGGAGTGTTTCAGTTAAAAAACTCAATGACTTTTTGAGTAATGAAAGACAATTGTTCTTCTGTCATTTCTGTATGCATAGGCAAAGAAATGACTTCTTGACAAAGTCTTTCTGTATTGGGCAAAAAGTCAATTCCTCCTGATGAATCTTTGAAGGCTTCTTGTTTATAGAGTGGTACAGGATAATAGATCATATTAGGTATTTTTTGTGTGCCCAAATATGCTTTAAGTTCATCCCTTTGTCCATTAGTTACTCTTAATGTGTACTGATGAAAAACATGTGTAGAGTAGGGTGCTCTGAAAGGAGTGACGAGTTCTGCCACATCGGAGAAAGCATTGTCATAATAATCTGCGGCTTGTCTACGAGCATCACAGTAAGCATCCAAATGAGGCAGTTTGGCTAATAATACTACGGCTTGAATAGAATCTAACCTACTATTACAACCAACTAAGTCATGGTAGTACCTTACGGATTGTCCATGGTTGGCTATTTTTAACAGCTTGTTAGCCAATGCATCATCATTGGTGTAGATGGCACCTCCATCACCATAGCAGCCTAAGTTTTTGGAAGGATAGAATGAAGTACAACCTATGTGCCCGATAGTACCTGTTTTAGCGACCGTTCCATCATTATACGTAAAATCCGATCCAATTGCTTGCGCATTGTCTTCAATGACCCACAGATTGTGTTCTTCTGCTATTTTCAAAATAGCTTCCATCTGGGCGGATTGGCCATATAGATGAACGGGTACTATGGCTTTGGTATTGGGTGTAACGGCTTCTTTGATGGATGAAATGCTCAAGTTAAAAGTATCAATATCTACATCCACCATGACGGGAATTAAACCCAAAAGTGCGATGACCTCTGCCGTAGCAACGTAAGTGAATGCTGGCACTATAACCTCATCACCTGGTTTTAGTCCCACTGCCATCATGGCTATCTGCAGAGCGTCAGTACCATTGGCACAAGGGATGACGTGTTTTACCCGTAGATATTTTTCAAACTCGGATTGAAATTTTTTGACAGCGGGTCCATTTATAAATGATGTAGTATCTAATACTTCTTGAATGCCGCTATCTACTACGTCTTTGATTTTAAGGTATTGGGACTTGACGTCCACCATTTGTATATTCATATATTTTTTGTTTATGGCCTGCGGCCTGGTTTAAGGATTACGTGTTGGAATGATTTGCAAAATGTTATATTAATATTTAAAATTTGATATGGCTTCGCCGCTGATAGGTCGCAGAGACTTACCAAAAAATAGTCTTTAAAGTATAGTTCAGCCTATGATAATTAAGAGCTGAACTCAAGAGTATTTACAGTTCTCAATAAGGTAAAATCTACTTTTATTTTGAGCACATAACCTATGGTTTTTAGCTCTACATAAAATGATTTTTTACCAGCCTTATCGAGGACTATGCCTTTCATACCTGTCAATGGCCCTAATACCACTTCTACTGAATCTCCTTTAGAAAGTTTATTGGGGTCACTTATTTCTGCAAGTACACAATCTCCCGCTACACGCTTTAGAATTTGTATTTCTTCTTCAGGTATGGATATCAAGTCTTTTCCTTGTTTTAGAAACTTAAATACATATTCTGTTTCGAGTGTTGGGACATATTGATTTTTGTTTATATTTACGAAAATGAAGGAATTAATCAAAGGTATTTCATAATTCTTTATTTTCCGTTTATATCTTTTTGTTTTCTTAATAACGGGCAAATAAGCATCAATGTTTTTTTTTTGTAGCTGTTGTGCTACAAATTTTTCGCACTTGAACTTTGTATTGATAGCAAACCACTTCTTTTCTGTATCAGAGAGGTGATTAATGAAATCTTTTGGGTTAGCTTTTGTTGAAATCATACATTGAGACTAATAGTTGGAATACAAACATAAGGCATCTAAATTTTCTGACTCCCATTGTTGGAGTTCAGGTGGATTTACAACATTATAAATTAATTTTCTACTGATATGTTTTTGAACTTTTAATGTTAAATTACTTAAATATTCATGATTAATATCACCTACGAAGGTCAGCTCTATTTTGTCGTCGTTTAATCCTCTTGCAAACGAACCTGTGACAAATACCTTTTGGATATCACCTAAATTATCCATTACGTTATCAATGATTTTATCAAAACCTATATATTTCAGTAGAAGATTATGTGTGTCTTTATAAAGGGGATGGCTGGTATTGGCTTTGAAAATCTTTTTGTTTCCTTCTAAATGGGAGACTAACATTCCCGCTTTTTCTAATCTGTTGAGTTCCATTCTAATGGCATTTGTAGAGTCACCCAATTCGTTTTCCAATCCTCGCAGGTACGAAGTAGCCTTATTATTGAGAAAAAATTTCAATAATAACTTAATTCTTGTTTTGGATGAAATGAGCGTCTCTAGCATAATGAGTATAAAAACTACTCAAAGGTATTTAAATAAATTAAATTAATTGATATTTTGTACCAATAAAAGTAAAGAAAGAATAGCTGTAGCCTGAGCTATAGAATTGGCTAAAACTTCTCCCCATTTGACATCACCATTATCTTCTTTGCTATTTGACTTTTCTTTGGGCTCTTTTAAACCTACTACTATTTCAGCTCCAGGCCCTACTTTTGGATAGGACTTAAAAAATAGAAAGTTTTTAGCTTTAGTGACTTTTCCAGACGCATCAATGACAGAAATTTTATTTTTTGCAGCATCGCTAGATAAGCCACCTGCGTAGTCATTTATATAATATCTAGCGGATTTGCTTGGTCTATAAGGCACTTCTATAAATCCTTGTGCCAGTATTTCTGCTGGGTATAATTCTTTTGCTTGAGTCGCTCCAGATATCTTGACGGTATTTTGTATTTTGGGAATTAATATCTCGTCACCTTCTTGTAATACTATGTTTTCAAAACTTTGAGGATTTTTTAAAGCTTTTTCAAGATTGATAATGACAAAATTTCTATCAGTTTTACCCCGTGTAAGGGTGGCTCCCGTTAAAAAAGCTTCATTTGTTGTTCCTCCCGCTTCTCTAATGAGAGACGATAGTTTCATATTGTGGCTCAGTAGAGCATATGTACCTGGATATTTTACTTCTCCCACTACAAAGACATTGCGTTGTAATTCAAACTCAGGAGCATTCCTCACAAATATTTGATCAAATGGCTCTAATTGAAACTCTTTACCGCCCATTTTGATATTGTAATCCTCGTCTATTTGAAGGTTAGCCGCCAGTACTCTTGTCGTCTTATTCTCTTCAAAATTTAACCTATAGACATCAATTCTGTCTAATGAAGCTTCTCTTTTGAGGCCTCCAGCTAATATAAGTGCATCTTTTAGCTTCAATGATGGGTTAAATAAGAAATCACCTGGTGCGCGCACAGCACCAGCTACTTGCACAAAAGCTTCATCGGTGTAGGTGTTTTTAGAATAAATAATTAATCTATCACCAGGTTCCAACCCAATATTGGCTTTAGAATTGGGATTGCTCATTATAGTTTTGAGGTCTAGTTTTATATATTCTAATGTTTTAGCTTCTTCTATTTTTGTTCTATATATATATGCAAATTCCTCAATAGCATCTTCTCTTAATCCTCCTGCAAAAAAAATACCATCCGAGACTCTAAGGTTATTGCTTTCATCCAAAGAAATTTCCATTGGGTTTCTTACAGCACCAGTTATGCTTATATTGTAAGTGTCAACAAAATTGGCTTTAGAAGAAATGATTATTTCATCCCCTCTCTGTAGAATCAAATTACTAGTACTTTCTGGATTTTTGATGATATTCTCTAGATTAACAAATTCATATTTTACGGTTTTTAAGTCGCTATTAAATCTCTTGATAGAAGCATTGGTAGTAATAGCGTCTTTAGTGAGAAATGCTTTGCGTAAGATATCGGAAATTTTTTCTTCAGGACCCATGGCATAAACACCTGGATTTTCTACGGCGCCTGTTATTGAAACCTCATTACGAATATTGGTGTTAATTTCTGCTATTTCTACAATGTCACCATCTAATAGTCCAAAACTACGTCCAGATTTTAGTATGTCGTTATAGTTGATGTCAATAATTCTTACAGAGTCAAATTCTATTCTTTGTATTTGGATATTGCTCCGTAGGGCAGTGGCTTTAAGACCACCAGCAAAATTAATCAATTCTACCAGACCCTCACTGTCTATAAGTTCATATTTGAATGGTCTATTAATAGCTCCTTTGATAGTGACCACTTTTTGAGCTACGGGTACATTTATAAAGTCATTTTCAGCCAAGTAGAGGTCTTGGCCCATGATAGGGTTTTGAAGAAATTTATAGACATCCACACTAACTGGTTTTCTGCCGGCGCGGAGTAATTGTATCTTTCTTACACTACCTATATTGTTGGGTCCACCTGCCGCTATCAATGCATTAAATGCTGTATTGACGGCAGATATATTGAATGTACCGCTATTGAATACCTCTCCCACTATATTAACATTGAGTGTACGTGCTGTGGTGACAGTGAGTTCATAATTTTCTCTTTGGAAGAAATATTTAGTACGCAGTTTGGTATATAGTAAGTTTTCTGCGGCTTGGACAGTTAATCCTGCTATATAATATCTGGGTAGTCCCGTAGGTTGAATATATCCGTCCTTTTGTATTTCTAAGGCCATATTTTCTTCTGTTGGCCCCCAGATTGAAATGGCCACTTTATCACCAGGCCCTAAAACATATGCTTTTGTTGGTTTAGCATCAGTCGCTGTTCTAAATAATTGTAAAGACTTATCTCTAAAAATGTGTTGTCCATAAGTGTCGGCTGGTGGTACTTTTTCATTAGCTACTTCTTGAAGCTTTTCGCTGACAGCTTCTTCGATAGTTGCACCATCTTTGACAGCCTTTTGTATATCTTTGGTTTGGTTAGCAATATTAGCTGGAGCATCTGAACTTCTGACGTCATCTATTTTAGATTGAGGTTCTTGGATAGCTCCGCTACCAGCTCCTAAATTAGTTTGGGCCTTTTTTTCTGCATCCAACATAGCAGCTACTTCTTCAGCCGCTTTTTTGGCACGTGCCATATCTGACGGGTTACTGGGGTCTATATTGGCGGGGTCCACACCCTTTTTTATCATTTCTTGATTGAATCTATCAGCATCATAACCTCTCTTGGCTAATTCCATTCTTGCAGCTTGTTCGTTTGAAGACTGTGCAATACTTGTTTGGCAAATGGCCAAAAGGATAAATAATATATATATTGTTATTATTTTGAACTTCATTAGATGTTATGATCTTTCATTTATATTAGTGATATCAAATATCGCGCAAAATTATCTAAAAATATTGAGCTTTTCGTCGAAAATGTGTTAAAACTTAATTTTATTGGACCTATTGTATTTATAAATTGATTTCTGAATAATTTTAAAAAAAGTTATTGTATATGAATCACCCTCGACTATAAGCCAAGATAAAAGGAATAATGATGTATGCCCTAGGATTATTAATCCAGCGAGTTCAATGAAGACTGTCTGTTACCAGCTGACGTTACATCTAACCCGCTAAATAACGTGCAGATAGGTCAGACCTTTTAAATTAAATAAAAGATATACAGAAGCGACCTTATATTTTGTAAATTTTGATATCACAATCTCTAAATATCATAATTCAAATTGGCTGCTAACCATTTTTCTATAACGTTTATATCCATGTTTTTGCGTAAAGCATAATCCTCTAACTGATCTCTACTCATCTGACCGATTCCAAAATATTTTGACTCGGGATGGCTGAAATACCAGCCGCTGACTGAAGCTGCGGGATACATGGCTTTACTCTCTGTAAGAATAATGCCTGTCAATTTTTCTACATTTAAAAGCTCCCACAGCGTATCTTTTTCTGTATGATCTGGGCATGCCGGATAACCTGGAGCAGGTCTGATTCCTTGATATTTTTCATCAATAAGCTGCTCATTAGTCAATTTTTCATCATTGACATAGGCCCATGATTCTTTCCTGATTTTTTCATGAAGGTACTCAGTAAATGCTTCAGCCAATCTATCTGCCACTGCTTTGAGCATAATACTCTTGAAGTCATCATGGTCCGCTTCGAATTGGCTGACCCACGGCTCTATTCCTACACCCGCTGTGACTGCGAAAGCCCCAATGTAATCTTGTTTACCAGAAGATTTGGGAGCGATAAAATCAGCTAAACAGTAGTAAGGAAGACCATTGCTTTTTTGTCTTTGTTGTCTTAAAAAGTGCAAACGTCTTTCATTTCCATCGATATTAATAATGACATCGTCATCTACGCTATTTGCTGGAAAAATTCCTGTGACCCCTTTATAAGTCAAGATTTTATTTTCCTTGATAAATTGAAGCATTTCTAATGCTTGCTCATACAGGTTTTTGGCCTCCTCGCCCACAAATGGATCTCTAAAGATATTAGGGTATTTACCTTTGAGCTGCCAGCTAGTAAAAAAAGGCGTCCAATCAATATATCTTGTTAATGTGTCTGTATCTATATCTTCCCATGTCTTTATACCTAAAACATGAGGTGAAGGCGGTGTATAGGCCTCCCAATCTATGGGATATTTTTCTTGACGAGCATGCTCTATGGAAACGAACTCTTTCTCTATTGATAGGGCAATTCTTTTTTCTCGTATAGTGCGGTATTCGTTTTTGTGAGACTGGATAAATTCATTTGCAACACCTTCTACTTGAGATAGAAGTTGACTCACCACACCGACACTTCTACTAGCGTCTAATACATGGATAGTAGGATATTGGTAATGGGGTTCTATTTTAAGCGCAGTATGGGTTTTGGAAGTGGTGGCACCGCCAATAAGTAAGGGTTGTTTGAAATTTTGTCTTTGGAGCTCTTTGGCCACATGTACCATTTCGTCTAGAGAAGGCGTGATGAGTCCTGAAAGGCCTATGATATCTACATTGTGCTCTCGTGCAGCATCCAATATTTTTTCAGCCGACACCATGACCCCTAAATCTATTATATCATAACTATTACAACCCAAAACTACTCCAACGATATTTTTTCCTATATCGTGTACGTCACCTTTGACTGTCGCTAATAAAATTCTTCCTTTGGATAGGTCCTGAGTCGATGATTTTTCTGCGTCTAGATAGGGTGTGAGCCAAGCGACTGATTTTTTCATCACGCGTGCACTTTTGACCACTTGAGGGAGAAACATTTTGCCTTCGCCAAATAAATCTCCCACGACATTCATGCCATCCATAAGAGGACCTTCTATAACTTTTAGCGGAGACACATACTTTTTTAGCGCTTCTTCTGTATCTTCATCGATGTATTCGGTGATACCTTTGATAAGGGCATTTTTGAGGCGTTCTTCTATGGGGGATTGTCGCCATTTTTCGTCCTTGATAATGGTTTTTCCTTTCTGATTGACTTTTTCGGCGTACTCCGTTAGTTTTTCAGTGGCATCTTCTGACCTATTGAAAAGGACGTCTTCTACCAAGACCATCAAATCTTTGTCAACTTCCTCATAGATTTCTATCATACCGGCATTGACGATACCCATATCCATACCCGCTTTTATGGCATGAAAAAGAAAGGAAGTATGTATGGCTTCTCTTACCTTATCATTACCTCTGAACGAAAATGAGACGTTGCTCACGCCACCGCTGATTTTAGCGTGAGGGCACGAAGCTTTTATTTGTCGCGTCGCTTCGATGAAGTTAATAGCATATTCATTATGCTCGGCAATGCCAGTAGCTACAGCAAAAATATTGGGATCAAAAATAATATCTTCTGGAGGGAAATTAACAGTCTCAGTCAAAAGTTTGTAGGCACGCTGACAGATGCTTACTTTTCGCTCTATTGTATCTGCTTGTCCATCTTCGTCAAAGGCCATCACTACTGTAGCTGCACCATATTTTCTAAGGAGGCGCGCTTGTCTTAAAAATTCTTTTTCACCTTCTTTAAGAGATATGGAATTAACTATACATTTGCCTTGAACGCATTTGAGTCCAGCTTTAATGACCTCAAATTTGGATGAATCTATCATGATAGGGACACGTGCGATATCTGGCTCGGCCATGACTAAATTGAGAAATGTCTTCATAGCTTCTACTGAATCTAAAAGCCCCTCGTCCATATTGATATCTATGATTTGAGCACCATTTTCTACTTGTTGTAGTGCGACAGAGAGCGCTTCAGTGTAGTCGCCTTGGGCTATCAATTTAGCAAATTTTCTGGATCCTGTGACATTGGTTCTTTCGCCTATGTTGATAAAGTTGATATTTTCTCTAACGATCAACGGTTCTAAACCCGAGTATGTCGAATATTTTATGTTTTGGGGTATAGGGCGGGGTTTTAATCCTTTGACAGCCTCCGACATGGCACGGATATGATCGGGTGTCGTCCCACAACAGCCACCAACAATATTCACTAATCCTGCCTGAGCAAATTCATAAATAAAATCTTTCATTTCCAGGGCACTTTGGTCATAATCTCCCAATTCGTTGGGTAGGCCGGCATTAGGATAAGCACTGATAAAACAATGAGCAATCTGGCTCAATTCTTCTATGTAAGGACGGAGTTCTTTTGCACCCAAGGCACAGTTGAGCCCTACTGATAATAAGTCCGCATGCGCAATGGATATATAAAACGCTTCGGCTGTCTGTCCGCTCAGTGTTCTTCCAGAAGCATCTGTGATGGTGCCAGAGACCATGACAGGTATGTCACTATTACGCTCTTCTTTGAGGTTCTGTATAGCAAATAAAGCGGCTTTACAATTGAGAGTATCAAAAACTGTCTCCACCAATAAAATATCGGCGCCTCCATCCATAAGTCCGGAAGCTTGTTCATAATAATTATCCACCAAGGTATCAAAATCAATTCCTCTATAACCTGGATTGTTGACGTCCGGTGATATGGAGGCTGTTTTATTGGTTGGCCCAATGGCACCAGCTACAAATCGAGGTTTATCAGGATTGATGGAGGTGTATTCTTGAGCCGCTATTTTAGCTATTTTGGCGGATTCAAAGTTGATTTGATAGGTCAAATCTTCTGTATCATAGTCGGATTGGGATATACGTGTAGCATTGAAAGTATTGGTTTCTATGATATCTGCACCCGCTTCTAGATAGGCTTGATGAATTTCCTTTATTATTTCGGGTCTTGTGAGAGACAGTAAATCATTATTGCCTTTAAGGTCTTTGTGATGATGAGCCAAAAGCGAACCCCGATAATCTTCTTCCTTTAGCTTGTAACGCTGTATCATCGTACCCATAGCCCCGTCTAAGACCAGAATACGTTGTTGAATTATATTTTTTATATTGTTCATGATGCAAAGGTACATATGTGTTAGGTATTTGTTATAAATATAAATCTAAATGAATTGTAAATGGTAATGGAATACTTCAAATTAATTAAACTTTTGAGGTGTACTGATATTTAAAAAGAGTAAAAGTAAATAATAATGCTCAACAATAAACAAATAGCGGCCCGTTTTGACCTATTGGCCAAAGTGATGGAACTACATGGTGAAAATCGTTTTAAAATCAATTCGTATGCCAATGCTTTTAATACTTTACGAAAGTTGGAAGGAGACTTAGCCATAATGGAAAGAAAAGATTTGGAGTCCATACCTGGTGTAGGTAAAAACATTGCGGACAAAATACAGGAATTATTAACATCAGGTGAACTATCTACTCTTAATAAATATATTAATCTGACACCTGAAGGCATCATAGAGATGCTGTCTATAAAAGGATTGGGGCCAAAAAAAGTGGAGCAAATATGGAAGGCCATGGGTATTGAGACTGTTGGCGAATTGCTCTACGCTTGTCAAGAAAATCGATTGGTCAAGTTTAAAGGTTTTGGCCCAAAAATGCAAGAAGAAATTCAAACCAAACTGGAATACCACCTAGAATCAAAAGGGAAATATCTTTATGCTCACGTGGAGAAGCTGGCGTTTCAACTTTTGGGTTTGCTGAGGGATAACTTTCCAAATGAAAAGTTTGAGCTGGGAGGAGATTTCAGAAGAGCTTTGCCAGAGGTGAGTAAACTAGATATTTTTACAAGTTTAAAAAATCAAAATATAAATTTAGAAGGCTGGGCATTAATTGAAAATAAAGCGTACTATAAAAGTATGCCTGTTGAGATGAGTTACTCTGAGGACATATGTGTAGATGTATTTAAATCTTCATGTTCTGAAGCCTTTTTGAGTAGATTTGACATCATAAGTAAAACTTTTGAAAGTGAGGAAGATATTTTTGCGACTCACGGATTAAATTTTATACCTATCGAATGCAGAGAAAGTGAAACTACTGTCGATCTTTACAAAGGTACAATACCCCGCCTAGTAGAGGTCAAAGATATCAAGGGTATTGTGCATAATCATTCGACATATAGTGATGGATTGCATACATTGGCACAGATGTCAGATTATATTCAGCATTGTGGCTTTGAATACTTTGTCATTTCAGACCACAGTCAATCAGCTACATACGCTGATGGCCTAAAACATGAACATGTCACAGCTCAATGGAAAGAGATAGATCTTTTAAATAAAAAATATGGGTCTGCATTTAAAGTATATAAAGGTATAGAGTGTGATATCCTTTCAGATGGGAGGTTGGATTATTCAGATGAGATATTAGCTGGGTTTGATGTGGTGATAGCATCTATTCATTCAGGACTCAGTATGGATGAAAAAAGGGCGACTCAAAGATTGATAAAAGCCGTGGAAAATCCCTACACTCGTATTTTGGGTCATCCCACTGGCAGACTTTTATTAGCTAGACCAGGGTATCCTATTGATTATAAAAAAGTCATAGATGCCTGTGCTGCCAATCATGTAGTCATAGAACTCAATGCTAATCCACAAAGGTTGGATTTGGACTGGTCATGGATTGAATATTGTATGGAAAAAGGAGTAAAAAT
>DAIPYV010000098.1:0-12464 GCA_036782555.1 Saprospiraceae bacterium | reverse complement strand
GGATCTACAGAGACAATAGCTATATTCTTATCTTCAAAATCCAATAAAAATCTGCGGACTATTTCATCTACCATGCTTGATTTTCCAGCACCACCTGTGCCAGTGATACCCAATACTGGCGTCTTGGAATCCGACACATCCAATGAGGCTAAAAGGTCAGCGTGTTTTTCTGGGTAGTTTTCTAATCCCGTTATAATTCTTGCTATTTCTCTTTTATTTTCAGGTCTGAGCTGCTCGATGTCCACATCCAAATCTTCACCTATAGAAAAATCACACTTTTCCAACAAGTCATTAATCATACCTTGCAAGCCCATGGATCTACCATCATCTGGTGAATAAATGCGTGTAATACCATAGGCGTGGAGCTCTTCTATTTCAGTAGGTAATATGGTACCACCACCGCCACCAAATATCTTGATATGTCCACAGCCCTTTTCGTGAAGTAAGTCATAAATGTATTTAAAATACTCGTTGTGGCCACCTTGATAAGATGTGATGGCTATACCCTGAACATCTTCTTGGATGGCCGTGTGAACTATCTCTTGAGCTGATCTATTATGGCCTAAGTGAATGATTTCTGCACCTGATTTTTGCATGATGCGGCGCATGATATTAATAGCTGCATCATGGCCATCAAAAAGTGATCCTGCGGTGACTATTCTTATTTTGTTTTTAGGTTGGTAACTGGTTTCTGTCATTTTATATTATGGTTAGGAGTGCAAAGATACAGATATTTTTTTGAAGCTAGGTAGTTTCTAATATATAAGAGTACACAATTAAGAGTTGAAATCTAAGAGTCATCTTACGCAAAAACAATATAAAAATAGTCTAAAAATCTTTTCCCATGGTTTTTTGAATGTAACTTTGCTCATAGACATAAGCCAAAATGTGCATGACCAATAGTGCTGGTAAAAGATTGTGCAATTTGATATCTCCTAATCCTAAGAGCAAAATAGATATGCCTATTATCAAGATGCCTCCTAGAGCTGATAAACTATCTATAACTTTTTGGCTAAAATATTTTTTGAGAGCATTGGCCAAAACTGTCAATCCCCCTTGAAAAATCAACATAGGTAACACAGAAAACCAGACACCTATACCATACGCGGCGGTTAATGCTATAGATGAAAAACCATCTAAGATGGACTTGGTATAAAGCAACTCTCTCTTTTGGCTCAGCCCTTCTTCTAAGGCGCCTACTATAGTCATAGAACCAACACAAAATAGGATAAACGCCGTGATAAGGCCCTCTGAAAAGTTACCGTCTTCATTACCTACCCATATTTTTAATGTGTCTGAAAGAGTATTTATTTTGGAGGATAAATCGATCCATTCTCCCCATAAACCTCCTATGATTAAACTGAAGATAAACATCAAAATATAACCCTCTGGAAGTTTCAATGCCATTCGTATACCTATCAAGAGAGTACCCAATCCTATAGCTTGAAATAGGATATCTTGATAATTTTCAGAAAAAAGCTCCTTGAGCCATAACCCTAATAGACTTCCGATTGTTACAGTGATGATATTGATAATAGTGCCTTTAGGCCAAGTCATATTTATAAAAATTAAAGTGCAATTATAGTGTATTTGCATAGATTAACAACAATAAACAAGTGAATAAATTTCGTATCTTCATCATCAGAGTCCTTTTGATGCCCTTTTCATTGCTTTATGGTCTCATCATTTCTTTCATCCACTTTTCATATGATATGGGTTTGATGAAAGCTTCTAAATTTAGTATTCCTGTCATTGGTATAGGCAATTTGAGTATAGGAGGTACGGGAAAAACACCTCATATTGAATACCTAATAGAATTACTGAAAGACTATATAGATGTCGCCACGTTGAGCAGAGGTTATAAGCGGGAAACTTCAGGATTTAGGTTGGTCCATATTCACGACACTGCACTCACAGTAGGTGACGAACCTCTCCAATTTAAAACTAAATATCCAGATATCACAGTCGCTGTAGGCGAAAGTCGCGCTTATGCTATACCTCAAATCATCATGAACTACCCCAATACTCAAGCGATATTACTGGACGATTCTTACCAACATAGAGGTGTAGCTCCTGGATTAAACATTTTACTCACATCTTATGACAATATGTTTACTGAGGATTATTTACTGCCAGCTGGTAGATTAAGAGAATGGGGGGAAGGATACAAAAGAGCTGATATTATTATAGTCACGAAATGCCCATTTGAGCTATCAGAGGCAGATAAAAATCGGCTTATAAAAGATATACGACCTCTTCCGCACCAAAAAGTTTATTTTTCATATTTTGAATATGGCAGTCCCTATAGTTTTTACAATCCTTCAGAGCTTTACTCCTTGCAAGCAAATACCGAAATAATACTATTGAGCGCTATAGCCAATACTCAATATCTTGAAAAATATCTTTATGACAAAGTTAAAACTATAACAGAAATAGAGTTTACAGACCATCACATATTTGACAATAGAGATATAGAAAAAATAGGAAAAGTTTTCAAGGAATTTTCTTCAAAAGAATGTGTCTTGATCACCACTGAAAAAGATGCTATGCGGCTTCAAATGCATAAAGAAAACCTTACTGAGATGAAGCTTCCTATTTTTATATTGCCCATTAAGGTAAAATTTCATTTTGATGATGGACCTAAATTTGAAGCTTTTATTAAAGAATACCTACTGTCATTTGAGGCATAACAATGTCATCTTTGGACAAAAATCCAATATTTTGCCCAAAAAGACGTTTAAGAATTTAAATTTGTTGTACTTTTGGAGCTTATTTATATATGGTTTTTGAAATTAGTTTTTGATAAATTAGAAATATTATTAAGGTTTATGATACTAAAAAATACACTTTCGACACTTACTTTTTCATTTACTTTCGCACTCTTATGTTTGTTTGCGGTACAAAGTCAGGCACAAGGCTTTCATAGAAACTATCCCCCTGAAAACGCCAATGAAAAAATTACAGTTTTAGATGCTAAAGGCCTTAATAATGGTAATACAATCGCTTTATTTAAAAATATCATAACTACTCCCGATACTGTCACTACTCATGTGGTCATCTCACTTTTTGATATGAAAGGAAAAGTAGAAGGTTCGATTCAATATGATATTGCTGATGCTATAGATGGCCAACTTGTATTAACAGAGCAAGATACTTTTTATGCTGTAATATCCACTGATAGAGGATTATATACAGTAGGTTGGTCATTTGCCAACTTGGTCAATCCTGTAGTAAGAAACATGCATAGGACATCGGATATTTTTGATGGTTTGAACTATAGTACAAGTTTTTTTGAAAATACTTATTACCTTGGCAGTCCAGCTAAGAATTTAGATAGCAGCTTTATCTCCATATCTAAATACAATGATAGATTCGAACCTTTATGGTACAAAAACTTTACGGTTCAGGATTCATTTGGTACAACTGAATTAGGAGCTTTGAGTGCCACATTGGATACTACACTAGTCATCACAGGAACACTTAGTGACACCTCATTATTTGTTGTAACGGCTAACGTAGAAGGTGACATTTTCCAAGCTTTTAGACTTTATGATACCCTCTCAGTCATCAAAGAAATATTTGTAACTTCACAAGCAGCTATGCCAGACTCTTCAGTGGTTGTAGTAGGTAATTGGATTTCAAAGTTAGGTGAAAAATCCGGTTTTATAGCCAGTATCAATAAAATTGGACAAGTAGAATGGTCAAAATCTGTGGTTATACCGGGAAGTACAGAAACGCACCTTGAAAAAGTCATTGGTGACTGGGATAGTGGTGTGATCATAGCTGGATTACATTTGACAGATAGCCTTTATCCTTTGTCTTTAAAACTCTCCCGAACGGGTAATCCTGTATGGCAAAAACAATATAATAGAATGCCCGGAGAAATCATGAGTGCTTTATTTAATACCTCGGACAAAGCGGCTGGAATTTTCTATCAGGACACTTTGACACAAAGACATAGGCCTTCTTTCGTTAAAATGGACACAAATGGTTCTACAACTTGTGAAGAAGATATCACAGGCAATCTTTACCAAGATTTGACATGGGTATCTGATACCCTTATATGGGAGATAAAAGAATTTGATGTCAGTTTTGAAAGGATAGACACTATAAAGGTAAAAAGTCATCAATATAAAGTTCCAACTACCAATCTCGAAATTGCTACTTATTGCCCTGATGAACCTGTTAATCACTTATTTGACCCAAAATTAACAAATGCAAATCCAGCAAATGTGACCTATTTATGGAGTACAGGCGCAACAACGGATACTTTAAGGGTTTTTGATAAAGAAGAATATACACTAATTACGACTATTAATGAAGAAGTATGTTTTACATTGTGCGATACAGTTAAAATTCTTGAATTTGGACCACCATCTATTTCACTCCAGCTCGTTAATAATAGGTTTTGTACAGAGGGTGTTTTAGAAATAAGAGGTAGCTTTCTAGCCGAGGCTGGTGATAAATCCATCACTTGGAGTACAGGAGAGACAAATGTAAGGAGCATCACAATAACTCAAATTGGAGACTATACTGTTACCTATATAGACAATTGTGATCAAGAGGTTTCGAGGACATTGGCAGTGACTCAATGGCCTAAACGTGTAGAAAATGTGACTATCACCCCTGAAGTAACAGTCAATTGTTTCAATGGGATCTCTGGCAGATTAGTTGCAAATGGTGACGCTATTTTGCTTGATCAAACATATAGATGGAGTACTGGTGCGACTGGCAGTATCTTAAACTTAAATAACTTTGTCGAAAATGTATATTCAGTGACAGTAACAGATCAATGTGGTGATACAGCTGAGACAACTATAACTATTGACCTGACAGGACCAGGCATAACGACAGCTACTATTAATGCCTTCCCACAGGGAGACTGTGATGAAATAACATGGAACCTCAATGTTACAGCTAATCAAAATGGAAACTTTACATATTCATGGACTACCGGGGCTACCACACCCAATATAAACGTATCAGGTCCAGGTACGTACACAGTAACTGTTACTGATCTTTGCGGAAATACAGCAACTGCGAGTCGTAGTTTGAATGCTTCCGACTTTGAACCTGTTAGGCCTACTGTAGAAATTGAAAAAATTGTAAATGAAGATAATATATGTGATAAGTCTGTGACTCTCAACACAACAACTAATAGATCTGTAATTTATAATTGGAGTAATAACTCAGAGACAAGCAGCATCACAATTACAGAGTTTGGAATATTTTCGGTTACTGTCACAGATGTGTGCGGAAATACAGCTACTGCCAACGTAGAAATACCCTCTGAGGACCTTTTACCGCCAGACTTGAAATATGCCCATGTGTTTTTCCCTGACGGAATGACAAATCCTGGCGCCACCACAATGCCTGGAGACTCCTTGGCGCGTACTAGATTGGTTTACAATAGAACATTTGGTCCAGTACTATCAACAGAATCAGCGGGTGAATTTTGTTTTAATCTCATACAAGACTATGAATTTTATGTCTTCAATAGATGGGGACAAAAAGTCTTTGAAGCCAGAAACATTAATGACGAGTGGGATGGTACACATAGCGGAAGGGCAGCCGCTGGAGACACTTATACTTGGGTAGTCAGATATAGTATTTTGGGTGAGAAAAAATTGCTCAAGGGAGATATTACCATGATAAGACGGTAAGGCAAAAACATGTTTTATCATACTAATAATAAGCTTCTTTCTACTTACAAAGACCTTATTCGATTGATAAAAATAAAATTTTACCTTTTAAAAATTAAATATAAAATGTCAAGGTGTTAATTTCTTAATAAACTATTAATGGCTCAACATACCTATTGATATCATATTTTTAGGTTATTTTTGCAGCTTTAAAATCAATAGTAAAAAAAATGTTGAACAATATAGATCCCACTACAACTCCAGCTTGGCGTAAACTCCAACGACACCATAAAGCAATAGGTCATGTTCATATGAATAATTTGTTTGAGCAAGACAAAGAACGTTTCTCCAAATTTTCATTGGAGTGGGAAGACATCCTTGTGGACTATTCTAAAAACAGAATTACAGAAGAGACACTCAAACATTTATTAGCCTTGGCTCAATCTGTTAAGCTCAAAGAGGCGATTAAGTCAATGTTTCAAGGCAAAGCCATTAATGTAACTGAAAACAGAGCTGTTTTACATACTGCTCTCCGCAATAAATCAGGTCAACCTGTATATGTCCATGGTACCAACGTCATGCCCGAAGTGAAAGAAGTGCAAGCCAAAATGAAAAAATTTGTCAATAAAGTTCTCTCGGGTCAGTGGAAAGGGTACACAAGAAAACCTATCACTGATGTGGTCAATATAGGTATAGGTGGCTCTGATTTGGGTCCAGTGATGGTGACAGAAGCATTAAAAGCTTACAAAACACAACTCAATGTGCATTTCGTATCCAATGTAGATGGAACACATATCGCGGAGACTCTAAAAAACCTTGACTTAAATACGACTCTTTTTTTGATTGCTTCTAAGACGTTCACTACTCAAGAAACTATGGCTAATGCGCATACTGCCAGAGAAATGTTTTTGGCTGTAGCCAAAGATGAAAATTATATCAAAAAGCATTTTGTAGCACTCTCTACCAATACTGAAGCCGTCCAAAAATTTGGAATTGATCCAGTTAATATGTTTGAATTTTGGGATTGGGTAGGTGGCCGCTACAGTTTGACCTCGGCGATAGGTTTATCTATTGCTTTATCTATCGGTTATGAAAATTTTGATAGTTTACTGAAGGGTTTTTATAAGATGGATCGACATTTTGCCACCGCCCCATTTTCAAAAAACATCCCCGTAATTTTGGCACTAATTGGTGTATGGAATACCAATTTTTTAGGAGCTGAATCAGAAGCTATTTTGCCTTATGACCAATATTTACATCGCTTTGCGGCCTATTTTCAGCAAGGCAATATGGAGTCAAATGGCAAGTATATTGACCGCAATGGGCAAAAGGTGTCTTACCAAACAGGACCTATTATATGGGGCGAGCCTGGAACAAATGGTCAGCACGCTTTCTACCAATTGATACATCAAGGTACAAGATTGATACCTTGTGATTTTATAGCTCCCGTGGAATCTCATAACCCTATAGGTCAACACCATACATTGTTGTTATCCAATTTCTTTGCCCAAACTCAAGCACTCATGCAAGGTAAAAGTAAGGAGCAAGTCATTCAAGAATTTGAAAAAGCTGGCAAAACACACGACCAATACGAAAGTCTTATACCTTTTAAAGTTTTTGAAGGCAACAGACCCACGAACTCTATTATGGTAAAAAAAATCACCCCCGAAGCATTGGGGAAACTCATAGCCATGTATGAACACAAAATATTTGTGCAAGGTATTATATGGAACATTTACAGTTTTGACCAATGGGGAGTGGAATTAGGCAAACAGTTGGCAGGAAACATCCTACCTGAGCTCACCAAACAGCAAGATACTAATAGTTTTGATAGCTCCACTAATGGCCTGATTAACTATTGGAAAAGTCATAAAAAGTAACTAATTATCAGTACTTTTTTTGATCTTACTCATCTATCGGAGTCCAAGATTAGCAGATTCTTATATCATTTATTTTTGCTAAAACACCGCAAAACCAAAATCCAGTCGAGTAATGATATTTCCCCTTGAAAAATCTCTGAGTACTAAACGGACTTCTAAATCTATAACATCATTTTCCAATAGGATTTGTTTGAGCTCAGTAGTGCTACTAGACATAGGAAGCACAGTGCCTGTATTGAGAGGTACAAAATCGAGAAAATACATTTCTCTTTTTTTGATGGGCTCTGTTTTAGTGACAGCATATATCTGAATTCTTTCGATGAAATCGTATCTAAAATCATCAAAAACCGCTCTCATTAGACCTCGCGAGGCGACAATACAATTAATATTTTCTACATCCCTATTATTGGCTAAGGCCAAGGTTCTAAAATTAGTAGGTACATCTCTAATAAAAAAATAATGTGTCTCAATGGTATTGAGGCCATTTGGAATAGTTAAAGTGGCCTCCATCCTACCTTCAAATTTCATGAAAGTACCACAATGCTCGTCCTTATTACAGCTATTGAATAATAATGTAATTGCCAGTATAAATAATACAGAAAAGTGTCCTTTAATTTCCATGTACTTAAAACAAAAATATTTAATAAAAATTGTGTAATCTTAAGTGATTTTATATTTCCATAAGAAGAAAATCATTAATTTTACTAAAATTAAATCCGTTTGAAGCACAGAAATAAAAATATTCGTACTTTGGCATCAGTTTTGGTATATGCATATTTGATTACTTGGTATAATTATTAAAATAAAAAAATGGGCGAGCAAAGAGTTTCATTAGTTAATGATAGCAAACAAATGCAGAAATTTGTAAAATCACTTCTTAATGATGTTTCAGCATTGGAGTACATGATTAAAAATGATTGGTTTGAAAAAGATATCATTCGTATCGGTGCAGAACAAGAAATGGTGATGGTAGATAATGATTCTTACAAACCAGCTTTAATAGCCATGGAGGCCCTCGAAAAAATGCAGGACTATCCGTGGGTAGAAACAGAATTGGCAAAATTTAATCTTGAAACCAATCTAGACCCTAGAGTTCTAGAAAAAGATTGTTTTAGCCAATTAGAAGAAGAAAACTCTTCAAAATTAAACAAAATACAAGAAGTGCTCAACGGAATGAATGCTTCGATTGTTCTCACTGGAATACTGCCCACGTTGCGCAAATACCACTTAGAAATGGAAAATCTCACACCCAAGAAAAGGTATTTTGCATTGATGGAATCTTTAAACAAACAGCTCATTGGCCAATCTTTTGAATTGAGAATATTTGGTATTGACGAATTATTGGTCAAGCACAGCTCCCCACTATTAGAAGCTAGCAACACAAGTTTTCAGGTGCATCTCCAAGTGGAACCCAAAAACTTTGTCAAAATGTATAATATCGCTCAAGCTTTAGCTGGTCCCACCATGGCTATTTCAGCTAATAGTTCTGTCGTTTTTGGCAAGCGATTGTGGCACGAAACACGCATAGCCCTTTTTCAACAGTCATTAGACACGCGCACTACACATGACCATATGAGAGAAAGAAGCCCCCGGGTAAGTTTTGGTCGGGATTGGTTAAATAATTCAATTTTGGAAATCTATAAAGAAGATATTGCTCGGTTTAGAGTATTACTGAGTAGTGATGTAGAAGAGGATTCATTGGAAACCATCAAAAAAGGAGAAGTCCCAAAATTGCGTGCATTGCAGGTGCATAACAGTACTGTATATAGATGGAATAGGCCATGCTATGGCATCAGTCCTAATGGGAAGCCACACCTTAGAATTGAAAATAGAATCTTACCTTCAGGACCCACAGTTGTGGATGAAGTAGCCAATGCTTGCTTTTGGTTAGGAGCTATGATTGGTTTGGGTCATGAAGTGGAAGATATCCGTGAGTTGATGTCTTTTGTTGATGCCCGTGACAATTTTGGTAAGGCAGCCAAATTTGGTATAGACAGCAAA
This sequence comes from Saprospiraceae bacterium, assembly GCA_036782555.1. GTDB lineage: Bacteria > Bacteroidota > Bacteroidia > Chitinophagales > Saprospiraceae > OLB9. The sequence goes on along the minus strand of DAIPYV010000098.1, from coordinate 2,941 downwards.
TTTACTTGGTTTAATGATAGAAAAGTATCTGCCGCTGATTTGATCCTGGAGTTGATACCCATAGCCAGAAAAGGATTAGAGTCTCAAAACGTCAACAAAGAAGACATTGATAAATATTTAGGCATCATTCAAGCCAGAGCTGAAAAACATACTACTGGAGCAAGATGGCTTTTGAGATCTTACACTAAGCTCATGGACATCACCAGTCATGATGAGGCCCTCAGTGTATTGACCGCAGCTATGATCGACAATCAGCAGACAAATAAGCCAGTCCATGAATGGGAGTTACCCACTGTTGAAGATCTGAAATTATACAAACCATCACATCTGAAAGTTTCAGAATTTATGCTGACGGATCTCTATACTGTTCAAAAAGATGATATAGTAGACTTGGTCGCAGAGCTCATGGATTGGAATACGATAAGGTTTACACCTGTTGAAGATACCAAAGGTAAGTTGGTAGGCTTAGTAACAGCAAGAATATTACTTAGGCATTATATGAAAAGTAAATCCAATAAAAAACCAACTTTGGTCGAAGATATTATGATAAAAGCACCTATCACAATAAGTCAAGATGCCAACATAAGAGAGGCCATGAAAATAATGAGAGAAAACAAAATAGGATGTCTGCCCGTAGTGAACGGAGAAGAACTGGTAGGCCTCATTAGCGAAAATGAATTTTTAAATATCACCAAAAGATTATTAGATAGAACATAAATCAATAGATTTTAGTGGCTATAAGATATCTTTATTAATAATGGATAGTATTTTTTTCGAAATAAAAAATATAGTAGCAGTGATATAAGTTGATATAAAAAAGGCATGTTATAATCCTTTGATCTTATCTTCTATTTTTGTTGTGGAGTATCCCTCGATAAATTGGATAGTTTTCACTTGTCCACCAGTATCAAAGACTATGTCACTGCCTACAATGTTTTCAATAGAATAATCACCACCTTTGACTAACACATTAGGAATTATATTTTTTATGAGCTCATAAGGCGTATCCTCATCAAATTTGATTACCATATCTACACTCTCTAATGCTGCCAAAACATGCGACCTGTCAAAAAAGTCTTTAATAGGTCTGTTTATACCTTTCAGCCTAGTCACAGAGTCGTCACTATTTATACCAACAATAAGTTTGTCCCCTCTATTTTTGGCATCTTGCAGATATAGAACATGACCCACATGCAATAAATCAAAACATCCATTGGTAAAGACAATCTTTTGGTGCTCACTTCGCCATTTTTTTAGTAAATCTTGGGCCTCTTTTATATTGTCAAAGATTTTTTTTTGAATCATATTTTGTCTTTGTTTTTAATGGCTAAGTACAACATAGATATACTACCAAATACGATATTAATAAATATCTGTATAGAAAAGAATACAATATTGGCAAACGCAAAAGCATCTGTACCACTTATGCCATACATACCTAAAGCTTCGCCTACCAAAAAATGATAACTGCCCATACCGCCAGGTGTAGGTATAAGAATTCCGAGGCTACCAAAGACAAACACTACTAAACCTTCTCTAGGTCCTAAGTGAGCTGTAGGGTCAAATGCGAAGAATGCAGAATATAGCATAAAATAATACAATACCCATATCGCAACAGTATAAAAAATAAATAAGCCTACACTCGATACATCCTTTACACTCCTAACACCTTCAGCAAATCCAGAAAAAATATTGTAAATTTTTTCTCCTAATTTTGATGTCTTGATACGCTCTCTCCTCTGCCAGATAAACAAAAAAGTTATGAAGCTAATTATAACTAAACCCCATGATAATATTGGGTTTTCAATAATTATTTTAATTTTTTCGCCCAGTGATATGTTGGCATCCAAATAATTAATAAAATCATTGCCACCCAATAAAACAGCCAATCCCATAACAACTACCAACATGATAACATCAAATATGCGATCTGTAAAAATAGTTCCTAGTACTTTTTCCATCGGTATATCTTCATACTTAGATACGAGACCAGCCCTGATGACTTCTCCAGAACGAGGCACTCCAAGATTGGCTAAATAATTTACCATTATGGTACCAAAAAGATTATAAAAATGTGGCTCATACCCCAATGCCTTCAACATCATTTTCCACCTTAAAGCACGTAGCACATTTGTCATCATAAAAAGTATCATCGGTATTAAAACCCAGATTATGTGCGCATGGCTGACATCTTCAATTAGCTTAGATATTAAACTACAATCTTCAGGATTAATACCCTTTAGGGCGCATTCAGAAATATAAGCTTCATCTTGATTTTTATACACAAGATATAACAGTACGAATCCAATGCCAAAAAACACACTAATTTTTGCTACCTTTACTATGTGTTTATACATATACTTCAATCAAATGTAAGTTTTATTAAAAGAGTATTCAAATAAAGGCATAATTATACCTACTAAAATACTTAATCTAACAAATTGTCTTCGTTGGGGAAAACAGCTAAAGGCTTATAAGACTTAGCCTCCTCAGGTGTCATCAGTGCATAACTGATAATAATGACTATATCACCTACGTGTGCTTTTCGTGCAGCAGCACCGTTAAGACAAATCATGCCTGAACCTCTCACGCCTTTAATCACATAGGTTTCTATTCTTTCGCCATTATTGTTATTGACTATTTGTACTTTTTCGCCTTCATAAAGATTAGCAGCTTCCATTAGTGCTTCATCTATAGTAATAGAGCCTACATAATTGAGATTAGCTTCTGTAACCTTTGCTCTGTGAATTTTGGACTTATGAATATGTAATAACATTATTTTGTTTTATAATTTGGAATGCAAAGGTCGTAAAATTCCACCTCCTTGCAATAATTTATTGAAATAATAATCACATTATTTAACACAAAAACATCTATTGTGTTTGACTTTAACCCGCATTATGCATTAGAAAATCTATTCCGAAGCTAAACTGCTGCAAAT
>DAIPYV010000097.1:0-12635 GCA_036782555.1 Saprospiraceae bacterium | reverse complement strand
ATGTGCCCGTTGTTGTCATAGTCTTCACCCAAAACGGCCCAGCTCCAGTCGGTTCTGACAGTTCTTGTCATCTGTCCTATATTAGAAAAAAAACCTGCGTGATTTTTTATCTGAAATGCATTGTATCTCAATTGATTATGATATCCAAATTTTTTTGCTAGTTCATGGGCGTCATAATCTACAAAACTTCTCTGCGACTTTAATTCTCTCATTTCAGATGGCATCATATCATTAATATATATGTCTAAAAGTCCATCATTGTTAGCATCTAAGGCATCAGAACCCATCGATGTAGAGGGCATATTTCTAAAGTAAGTATTGGCTTCATTAATAAAACCTTTACCTTTTTGATTGATATAAAACTGGTCAGGTTGTACATAATCATTTGCCACATAGATATCAGGATAGTTATCGCCATTGAAATCAGCAATGACGGCGCTCAAGCCAAAAGTCAAATTTTCTAGACCATATTGTTTGGTTTTGTCTTTGAATTTTCCATTTTCATTTATATAGAGTCTATCACTTACATACATCCTAGTAGTATCTGCGCTGATGGAATAATTTCCGAGTGCATCAGATTGGAAGTTGATTTTGTTTTGTTTGCCCCAGCCGATAGGATGGTTGACTAGATACATGTCTAAATCACCATCTAGGTCACAATCAAAAAAATAAGCTTGAGTAGAATAGCTCATGTCACCTAATCCATATTCGTCGGCACGTTCTGTAAATGTTAAATCTTTGTTGTTGATAAATAATTGATTTTTTCGTGTGTTCGGATCGGTAAGATTTCCAGATCTGCATATGTATATGTCTAACCACCCATCATTATTGATGTCTACCATCGTGACACCTACATTAATACCTTGAGTTGTGTTAATACCGCTTTCATCAGTCATGTTTTTGAATTGAAGATTACCTAAATTTAAGTAGAGTTCGTTTTTACCTATTGTTGAGGTAAACACAACATCATCAAGTCCATCATTATTGATGTCACCTATCGCTACACCGCCGCCATTAAATGAATATTCGTAAAAATGGATATTTTTAATTAAATCTTCACTAACGGTATTATTGAAAGTAATTTTGGAAGATTTGGGGTCCACGATATTGAACAATCCCTTTGAACTTTCGTATTTTTTATCCAATAAATGAGAGTCATTTAATGAGTTTTCTTCAATAACATTATCATTGTTACAACTCAATAGTAACATTGAAAGACTAAATATTACTAAAATATAAGAAGTGCTATTTTTTTTCATTTTATTGATAATTAAGTTTGTCATGTACAATTTTACCTATTTTTCTACCTTGATCTAATCCATTATCTACACCAAATTTATAGTGTATCCCTCCGTAAAATCTACTATTGGAAGCTTCTTCACCAGCTTGTCGGATACTTGAGTATTTTCTAATGGGCAGGTCAAACTCTACCTCAGTATTATCATCAAATTCAGTATTGGTAAAAAGAAGATCTAATACTTGTGACCCAGCTCCAGATACTGTACTGTGTCCACTTGTAAACTCTGGAAAAGGAGGAGTCTGAATGAAAGGTTGCCACATAGGGTCTATATATCTATTAATATATGAAACGGGTCGGATAAGTTCCTCAGTGTACTTTATATGCCAACAAGCTATCATGCCGTCAAATATTGATGTAGAAACGAGTGCATAAGCCTTTACTGACAACTCAAAATCAGCATTGTTTTTTTGACATAATATTTTAGTAATATTTATCCAATGGCCTGGAGGACTCAGTTTGTGTAAAAAGAAAGTATTGTGTCCTGAGTTAACATACTCGTTTGGATTACAGTCCCAATGAAGAGCTATGTCATGATAGGGTTTTAGGTTTGGTTTTTTAGAAAATTCGTAAACTTCTAATGCAGCCTTATAAAAATCAGAAGATTTTTCAGTGCTAAAAGTAGGTCTTTTGATAAAGGATAAGGTATCTACCGCTCCTACAGCAAGTTGACGAAGATTGAGCCAATTGGGTTCAAGGGGTTGTTCGAAAGTAGGAGGTGTTAATATCCAGCTACTATCTGTATTTTTTAATGTATAGAAGTCATTACTCTTTACTTTAGCGTAATTGTCATCGTCTATAAATTTAATGATTTGAGCACTTATTTTCTCAGCATATTTTATAGAGGTTTTGACTGTTTTATTAGGGGCGGATTTCATTTTATTTATAAGTTCAAGCCTAAGACTATCCATAAGATGTTCGCTAAATACAACGTATTTTCCCACTATGGTAAAAGAAATTAATGCAGCTATAGAATAATCAATATTATTATTTGAATATTCAAAACTATTTATGGTATTAGGATATAGTGTATTGATGGGAGAAAATCCATTTTTATGACTCATCAATTCGTAGGCCGCTAAGTTAGGATAGCAAAAAACTCTCGATGCCACGGGTGGATTATATATATCTTCCATAGAAATTTCTAATAGCTTCCTATTAGCATGGTGGATATCATCAGCACTAAAAAAATTAACATTTAAGGTGGATTTATCTTGACATGATGTCAATAATATCAAATAGGCTATAAGTATAGCACATCGCATGGTTTAAGTTTTGATTGAGGTGGCAAAATTATTATAAATAATTGGAATATTTGTTTTTTAACAAAAATAATTGTGTTCTAAGATGATAATAATGAATTTAAAAATTATATATTTAAATTTATAATGAATATCCAACTGACTTGTTATAATATGAATTTATTCCCATTTTAAAAATTTATCTTTTTGAAATTCTTTAAGTTGTGGAGCATTAGAATTTAATGGCGCTCCACTTAAGACAATTTCATACTTTTTGATATATTCTACAGCCATTTTGTGACTATTGAAGTGTCCTTTGGCATATTCATGACATACCTTGGGGGAATAGTCTGCCCAATTGAGTACGGCTTGAGTAAGGTCATTTTTTTCATAAGATAAAAACCCTACTTCAGGTGGGACTAATTCTGGTAAACTTCCGTAAGGGGTGCCAAATATAGGACAACCATAATATAAACTCTCAGTGATAGCCAGGCCGAAGGGTTCGTGCCATCTTATAGGGAAGACAAGTCCTTTCGATCCATTAATGAGTTGATACTTATGGTCACCGCCCACCATTCCCATAAAGCTTACCTTGTGAGAAAATGTAAACCTTATACCCATATTGAAATTGAATCTAACGCCACCTAGTACTTTTAATTTCTCACTTTTGGTGGCTTTGATGACATCAATAGCGCCTTGTACATTTTTAACTCTCCAAGCGGCTTTGCCCAAAAAATGAAAATAACTTCTTTTTTGATTCAAATCTGGTTTTTTGTACTCTTCCCAGCATAGTCCATTGTGAACATAAGATAAGGATTGGTGTCTTTCAGCATGGTTTTTAGATACAAAGACTGTATTTTTGTCTAGTTTTTCATTGATATTAGTGTTACCATGTTGGGTGATGATATAAGGTGTAGATAAAGTCTCCATATTATCGACACTAAAATTAAAATGGATTACTTCAAAATCTTTTTTTGGTATTTGTTCTATTATAGATTTTGATTCATCAATATGTAAGACTTTAGCAAAGTCACAGAAAGAACCTCTTTTAACTAAAAAAGTTACATCGTGCCCCATTAACGATAATTCCTTGCCTAACGACCAAACAACTCGACCTGTACCACCATAAAGGTGTACAGGTATGATGCTATTATCTACTATTAGTATTTTCATTATTACTTAATTCAAAAGCAAGATACATTTTTTAAAAAAAATTATTTTGTAAAGTGAAATGGAAGTCATTACCATCATTGGACATTGGTTAAATCGCTAATTCGCATCTATATATTCATATTTTTTGTAAAAATCTATTCTACGACAAATTTACCTGTATAACTTTCCTTTGTTCTCATGTTCTGTAATTTGTAAAAATACAACCCTGTATTCATTTGAACTTTTTCAATTGGAATGATATGACTGTCGCTTCTAAGTATTTGTAAAACATGGCCAGTCACATCAAATATATATAATAAATATGGAGTACTGTCTGTATTTTCATATTCCAAATAGGCTGTATGATTGAAAGGGTTGGGATATACTTTGATGTTGGCTTCTGTAGATGTAGATTCTGATATCACTGAAGTACTCCCAGGAATGAGATAGGTGAGCGTATTATTAGTAGTGTTGGTAGTGAAAGGAGGATTAAAATCTAGGTATATGGAAGCACTATTATTTATCACAGTAAAATCTGGTAAATTTTCCTTTGCATGAATTCTGTATTTCACAAATCCATGGCTTAATGGCTCATTTGTCACACTATCTACGAGTATGATATTGTCAAATCGAAATTCTAATACACCATCAGATGTATAAGTTGTCTTGACAGCATGACTACTTGTAAGCACCTCAAACGTGTTTAAATCTAAGTTTTGCGATAAGGTATCTAATATGACCACCTGATGAACAGTATCATAGTTCCTATTTTGAAATTTTATGGTGTAAGTCAGAGCTTCCTGCATTAAAACATAGTTGCTATCTAGAACTCCTATAGGCAAGACAAATTTATTGTCAGGATTAATATTACATTCTATAACTAAATGCGACGTGTCGCTATAAGTGTTTACCATGTTTATTGGTGAAATAGATATTATGTTTTGCAAACTGTCACCTAAATTGTCTGTATCCGGCATCATAAAGTTAACGTAAATTCTTCTTTCCTCTTGTGGATTTAAATTTTTAAAATTCCAAAATATAGCACTAGTATCAGCGGCATTAGAGTCATACTCTGGAACTGTAGAGATGTTTTGTCTAATTTTTTTATCTGGAAAGAATGCGAGTTGTCCATCAATTGTTGAAGTACCATGATTGCGAAAAGTTATGTAGAATGATGCAGGTTCAGAGCATTGGCCGCTCGCAAGAGAAGTTAAATATGCTTCCAGTTGGACATTGTTGTTTTTGGGTTTGACTCCAAAATCGAATCCACTCAGGTCTAGATTGGACACTACTACGTCATAATTAGGTAGAGCTGAAGTAAGTCCCCAATTGTCTTCCAATAGTAATTTAATTTGGTAGCCTCCAGCTTTACATCTGTATAAAAAGTCTCCATTTTCATCAGTTAACGTAAAGATACTATCGGGCAAAATCAAAAGTTTTTGATAAGGTAAACCCGATTCATTTTCGTTTTTTTCACCATCTTCATTTTTATCAATAAAAACATGACCAGAGACTAAAATATCCCCAGAACCAATCCTAGGATTGATGCCGATAGTAAAAAAATCTTTCCATTGGTTAGCTTCTTTATACAATGTAGTACTTCCGAATGGCACATATAGTGGGATGTTTTTAGGTGTTTCTTCAAAAACATTAGCACCTAATCTTGGAGGGGAAGGAGCTAGAACAGTAAGGGACTCTAGGGAATGACACTCAGAAAAAGCACCAGGGCCTATAAAGGAAACTGTACTAGGTAGTACAATTGATGTCAAACTGGTACACTGCAAAAAAGCACCGTCATTTATACTGTTTATAGACTCAGGAAATTTTATTGATTTCAAGTTTCTACAATCTCTGAAGGTATTATTTTCAATTGTTGTAATTTTATTGGGAAATATAAATGATTTTAAATTGTTACAATTCCTAAAGACTCCTTCACCGATAGCTGTGATCGATTGAGGTAGTGAAACATCGTCTAAAAGGACACAATTATTAAATGCGTGATTGCCTATCCTTATAAGTGAACTACCAAATGAAATGGTTCTCATATTTCTACATCCAACAAATGCACTTACGCCAATATTTGTAACACCATCAGGCAATTCAATGGATGTTAAATTTCTACATTGCAAAAATGCTCCATCACCTATATTTAAAATAGAGTTCGGTAGCTGAATTGACGTTAAATTAATAGCCGTAGAAAATGCACTATTCCCGATACTTGTTACTATGTAGGAAGTGTCCTCGTACATTATTTGTTCAGGTATCATTATGTCACCAGCGTAAGGAGTAGAGTTGGGTATAACTTCAAGCGTTTTATCAGCGTTTGATGTAATGCGATATCTTATCCCTTCTACCTCCAACTCTTGGCCAAAGATATTTAGGTTTCCAGATAATATAAAAACAATAAAGAGTATTAAAATATTCTGCATGGGATTTGATTTTAAAGTATTAATAAAATACAAACAATTCTAAATTGGAGTAATTGTTAAATGTAAAGCTAATGCAAATATAGCATGATAATTGTAAATTTTGATAAAATTTATTTAAAATTGTTTATCACGTGAAAAAAAATTACTTTTTTAGGACAAAAAAGAATTACCAAATTTGTTCCACTAAAATTTGTTTTTTGTCTAATCTTTTAATCACTAGCCCAACCCTTATATTCTATAGTGAAGCTTTTTTTTGAATACAGGTATCAAACCCAACCTAATCCCAAAGCCACTGACAATATTATCAAAAGAACAGCTACTGTCGTTTGGATGAAGTCAATGGTAACTTTTTTGAGGAGTTTATTGCCCAGAAATGCGCCTAAAATGGCTGAAATCGTAGCTATAGAGATAATGAACAAGTTATCGTTTATGTCCATCTGTTTCACTCTTGTAGCATACACACCCAAACGGGTAAAATCTACCAATGTGGAAATGACTACCGCTGTGCCGATAAAAGCTTCTTTTGACAGGCCAGCTTTTATTAAAAATGCACTACGTAGAGCACCTTGATTACCAGATAGACCACCAAAAAAACCACTTAGAAAACCGCCAAGGGGTAGTTTTTCTTTACCGAATTGTAATTTTTTGAAGTAAGGGATTAAGTCCATCATAGCAAAAACAATGAGCAATAAAGCTATTAATAATTTGATAAAATATATCTCAAAAGTTTTTCCCAAGAGTGTGTATTCCATTATAGGTATAGGTGCGGACAGTCTCATAAGTAACCAAGCCCCTAAAAATGCAGCCAAAATAGCAGGTACACCAAAACTCTTTACAACAGAAAAATCTGCCTGACGACCCACTAAAATTATTTTGAAGATATTATTAAAAAAATGAACTATACCCGTTAAGGCTATAGCGACATCTACAGGAAAGAAAACCATAAATACAGGAGTCAACAATGTACCTAGACCAAAACCTGAATAAAACGTCAATAAAGATGCGCCAAAAGCTACAAATGCAATGATGACCGTTTCCATTATCCAATTTTATTGTTTACTGGGTGCCATTTTTGCATTTGCTGAATGACAGCTCTCATATCTTTGGGTAGAGGAGATATAATCTCTAACTTTGTACCCGTTTTGGGATGATTGATGATGATCTTTTCAGCATGCAGAGGTTGTCTCGATAAGAGTGGTCTTTCCTCTTCATATTTGCCTACATTCATCTTTTTACCTTTGATTTCTGATAGATAGAAGTGATCTCTATGGCCATAAAGTTTGTCAACTATGAGGGGTGTACCTAAATATTGCATGTGTACACGCACTTGATGCATTCTGCCCGTATGAATGCGGATGTAAAGCCAAGAATATTTACCATAACTTTCTATGATTTTGTAATCTGTAAGCGATTCTTTGCCTCTGTTGTGAACTAACATTTTGCCTCTCGTTGCTGTACTTTCTGTCAGTGGAGCGTCTATTTTTCCACTTTCGGGATTCGGCACACCATCCACAAGGGTCATGTAATATTTTTCTATCTCACGAGATTGAAATAGTGTAGATAGCTCTTTGTGCATTTCGGCGTTTTTGGCAAAAACATTGACACCGCTCGTATATCTGTCCAATCTATGTACCGGAATTATAGTTTCGTAGTTTTTACTTAAAAAATGAACTAAATTGGGCTGCGAAGCATCAAACCTGTCAGGTATAGTTAATATGCCCGCGGGCTTGTCCATGGCAATGATATCATCGTCTTCGTAAATTATAGTAGGTTGATTTGTTTTCAATTTCATTTCACATTAAGTTCAGAAAATTTCTTTTTACCTTCTACATAATATTTCCAGATGATGGACTGCCCATACCGTCCTTTTTTATTGGCTGGACCTATTTTGTTTTTTCTGATTAAGGTATATTCTTTATTAAGGCGCTCAAATATATTGGGAAGCATCACGTAATATCTAAGATGCGCCCTTATCACAGCCCAAGTTGATTGTGGTTTGCCTTCAAAAAGGAATTTAATACCAGCTATGCCATCTAAGATGAGTTTTAAAGGTATTAACCAAAGGAGGTTAGCCAGTTTTTCATTTTTGGTAATGGTGATGAGATTGTTTCTAAAATTAAGGTAATCTTTTCGAGGATTGATATAATCCAATGTGCCGCCACCTAAATGATAAACTTCACTTTTGGGCTCACACCACACGGAATACCCTGCATTTTTTATTCGCCAACAGAAATCTATCTCTTCTTGATGAGCAAAGAAGCTTCCATCAAATCCTCCAATATCCTTAAAGAGTTGGGTTCTAACTACCATGGCTGCACCACTCGCCCAAAATATTTCTATGGGCTCATCATACTGGTTGTCGTCCTTTTCTATTGCATCGAAAATGCGACCTCTACAAAAAGGATAACACCACATATCCAAAAATCCTCCAGCTGCGCCAGCATATTCAAAACTTTCACGGTGTTCTAATGATTTTATTTTTGGCTGGACGACACCTATTGTTTTGTCGCTGTTCATCTTTTCTATGAGCGGATCTAGCCAGTTTTCCGTTACCAATACATCAGAATTAATAATAACTGTATATTGGCTATCTACATCCACTAGACCTACATTATACCCTTGTGCATAACCATAGTTTTTGGTCAATTCATTGATTTTGATTTCAGGATACCATTCTTTGACAAAGTCAACGGATAAATCAGTGGATTTATTGTCAATTAATAATATTTCGAATTCGAATTTCGAAGATGAATAGGCCATCAAAGGAAGGTAAGATTCTAATAAATCAACACCATTGTAATTAAGTATGGCTACTGTAATTTTGGGTTTTTGGCTCTTTTGCTTATTGATATTTTCAATAGCATTTTGGGCATTGATTTCATCTACTTTAAGTTGCTCTTTTAACTCTTCAAGTGAGTCGAACTTAATATCCTCTCTAAGATGTTTTAGAATAAATATATGTACATTTTTATTGTAAATATTTTGGTTAAAATCAAAGATGTTGATTTCTATATTATTTTCTTCTTGGTTGAATGCTGTAGGACGTTTACCAATATACATCATACCCTCAAATCGCGTTTCTTCAATTTCTATTCTTACTGCAAAAACTCCTGGTTTAGGCAAAAGTTTGTTGGGTTCACTTATTTGTAAGTTGGCTGTGGGATATCCCAGCTTTGAGCCTAGTTTGTCACCATGTACTACTTTTCCTGATAAGATATAAGGTTGATTAAGGTAGAGTGTGGCGGTCTCAATATCACCAGCCAAAAGTGATTTTCTTATTTGTGTACTGCTTATAGCATTGTCATCGATTTCTTGCTTTGATATTTCAATGACTTTAAATGAATGCATGGACTGATATTCGCGCAATAGGTGAATATCTCCCATTCTATTGAGGCCAAACCTATGGTCATACCCTATGACTATGTAAGCGGGATTGAAGTTATGAATAATAAACTTTTCAACGTATTCACGCGGAGATTGTCTAGAAAACTCAAAGGAAAAAGGGACTACTATGACATTTTGGATGCCCATGTCTTTGATAAGTCTCAGTTTTTCTTCTAACGTATTAAGTTGAGGTATTTTTTTGTCACCAGCATCGACGATGTCACGTGGGTGTGGGTAAAATGTAATAACAATGCTTTCTCCTGAAATTTCATTAGCCAATTTCTTGACACGGTGAAGTATTTTTTGGTGGCCCATATGTACGCCATCAAAAGACCCTATTGTGATTACGGTATTGTTAAACGGGGGAAGTTTATCTAAGTTTCTATATATGTTCATGTATCACTTCATAAAAGCTCATACGGCTCTCAAGCCACAAAAGTAATGTCTTTTTGGCATCTAAAAAAGATTATGACGCTTAATATTTAGTTAACGGCTTTATTTTATGGTTAAAATAAATTATACGCCACCCAAGCGCCCACATAGGCCATGACACTCATAAATAAAAACTGTATTATAGGCCATTTCCATGTATTGGTTTCCCGTTGGGTCACGGCTAAGGTGCTCATACATTGCATTGCGAATACATAAAACACTAGTAGCGATAGTGCTGTCGGTCTGTCATACATGGGACGGTTGGTGCCAGGTCTTAGTTCAGCTGCCATTTTTCCCTTAACGGTATCTTCATCGCTATCTGAACTCAAACTGTATATAGTGGCCATCGTCCCTACGAAGACCTCCCTTGCGGCAAATGATGTTAGTAAGGCTATGCCTATCTTCCAGTCATAACCTAATGGCGTTATAGCGGGTTCAATGGCCTTGCCCAAGATGCCTACATAAGAGTTTTCCATTTTTTTAGATGCGACATAGTTGTCGATATCTGTATCGCTGATGGCCATTTCTTGTGCTTCGATTTGAGCTGATGCTTCAGCTTTTTCCATTCTGTCATCGGGGCCAAAAGATGCTAAAAACCACAAGAGCATAGATATTATAATGATGATTTTACCTGCTTCTGTGATGAATGTCCATACTTTGTCTTTGACAGTAATCCATACATTACTCCATATCGGCTTTTTATATATGGGTAGCTCTAGCAGAAGTGAGGACGGTTGGTTGGATTTGAGTAACAATTTAAAGACATAAGCAGAAGCCAACGCGCCCACTATGCCCAAGACATATAATCCCATAAATGCTATACCTTGTAAATTGAATACACCAAAAACAGTCTCATCAGGTACTACAAATCCAACTAATACGGCATAAACAGGTAATCGTGCAGAACAACTTATCAGTGGACTGACTAATATGGTTATGAGTTTTTCTTTGGGATTACTAATGGTTCTAGTGGCCATAATGGCGGGTATAGCACATGCTCCAGATGATATAAGAGACACCATACTTCGACCGTTCATACCAAATTTTTGCATTAAACCATCAAACATATAGACTACGCGGCTCATATAGCCTGATTCCTCGAGAAGGCCTATAAGTAGAAAGAGTATAGCAATCTGTGGAATAAAAACCAAAACACCTGATAATCCAGCTAATAAGCCATTGACAATTAAATTACTGAGCCATGATTCGCCCAAAGTACTTTCCACAAAATCCCCCACCACTCCAAAAGTTTTCTCTATCATTTCCATTGGAAATTGTGCCCAGGCAAAAATGGCTTGAAAAATGAAAAACATAATGGCTGTAAAAATAAGTGGACCCCAAATTTTATGGGTTATGACATTGTCTAATCTGTCGGTTACTGACGAATTAGGAGATATTTTTTGGATGGTTATTTTTTTAATTAAAGGTTCAATCTGGCTGTATCTAGCCATTGTTTCATAAACTTGATGAGCTATGTTTTTAAATCCGTAATTTTTTACAGATTGTGCTATGGTATGCTTATTTTCAGATGAAAGAAAATTCAACCATTCGTAGTGATGAATCCACAATTTTAGCTGATAATCATTTTCCGATTTTATAGACTTTTTGATATCTTTGATTACAGTCAGTTCTGCCTCCGAAAATGTGTATATAAGGTTTTTGTCAGCAGATTGACTTTTTAAATTTTTAGAGATAAGATTTTTAAGTTCTGCAATATTGGTTTTATCTCTTGCGGATATACTGATAGTAGGAACACCTAAAAATTTTTCTAACTGTAAAGTATCTATCGATTCTATATCAGAATTGATAATGTCAGCCATATTGAGGACAAAAATCATAGGAAAGCCTAAATCCCTGATTTGAGTTGCCAATAAAATGTGGCGTGCTAATTGTGTGATATCAGCTACATAAACTATAAAATCTGGGTAGTTTTCGTCCTGATTATTTAGGAGTGAATTAACGACAATCCTTTCTTCTTCTGAGTTAGGAAATACGCTGTATGTACCGGGCATATCTGTCAAAAGTACTTTTTCATCGCCATTGACTTGGACTACTCCAGATTTTTTATCTACAGTTACACCTGGGAAATTGGATACACTTTGATTAAGTCCTGTGAGGACATTAAATAATGTGGATTTTCCTGAATTGGGATTGCCTATGAGGGCTATTTTTTTTAAAGCCATTAATGTAATAATTTATGCAATGTGAATAAATGCCATTTCATCCATTCTCAATGCCACCGTTGTATTTTCAGCTTTAACATAATATACTTGACCAAAAGGCGCTTTGCGCACTATTTTTACAGACGTATCAGGAGCCAACCCTAAATTAATCAGTTTGGTAGTAAAAGGTGACTCTTTAATATCGATGATATTGTACAAAGTGTCAAATTCTGCGGTCAAAAGTGTTTTTAGCACAAGCAATATCTATTTAGATTAAATAAAAATTGCAAAAATATGAAATAAAAGAAACATGATGTAGAAAAAAAAGTAAAAAATTAAAAGTGACTTATATCATCTGAGGCATGTCTTTTATTTTCGTATGGAATTTTTAGAGGCCAAGCATATCTCAAGATATGAACTTACGGGTGAACTGTATGCTACATCAAAATGGTAGGCTAATTTTACTTTTTGTTTCTTTGCTTCTAAATATAACTCATTTTTGGCAGCAAATCTTTTTTCAAAATCGAGGATTTCTTTT
>DAIPYV010000096.1:0-12641 GCA_036782555.1 Saprospiraceae bacterium | reverse complement strand
AACAGGAGAATTTGTTTCTAAAAACAATTTTACAATTTACTGTAAACACCATAAGGATGCATTTACAAATCACGACAACTGTGCTATTCGTACATTTCGCAAGATGAGTGATAATGCTCAGCCTGCTTCAAAGATGATGGGTGGTAGTGGGGCAAATTACAATGTCTATAAATTACCGGTCGAAAGTCCGATTCACGGTGGAAGGGCTATGGCTACGGATGGAGATTTTCCAGAAGCTTCACCTTTCGGATGGCATGCTACAGGGATGACAGGTGGCACGAAATACACTATTACTAGGGGAAACAATGTCCACGCTTTTGAAGATAAAAATGACTCTGACCTTAGTGATGGTGATGATCCCGATGGAGGAGAAAATCTTATTTTTGACTTTCCTATGGATTTAAATAAAGACCCTAGAGAAAGTAATTATGCCGCAGTGACTAATCTATTTTACATGGTCAATATGATGCATGACATCAGCTATAAATTTGGTTTTGATGAAGCGTTTGGTAATTTTCAGCAAACCAATTTTACTGGTCAAGGTCTAGGAGGTGATTATGTTTTGGCACAGGCTTTTGATGGGATAACATTGCACGAAAACAGACAAGATCTCGACGAAAATGGCAATCCTACAAAGATCAATAATGCCAATTTTGCCACACCTCCTGATGGTTCAAATGGTAGAATGCAGATGTATTTATGGAATAATAATGGGGGGGCAGTATCAATAGATAGCCCGGGGGCCATAAACGGCTTTCTTGCATTTGGTACCGCTGGGTTTGGACAACCTATTCCTACTGAAGACGAACCTGCCATTTCTGGAAAAGTTGTTGTAGCTAAAGACGGAAGTGCCAATCCAACAGAGCTATGTAATAATGCTGCCAATGCTGATCAAATCATTGGAAATATAGCTTTAATAGATAGGGGCTCATGCCAGTTTAGCCAAAAAGTATTTCGTGCGCAACAGGCTGGAGCCATTGCAGTACTTATTTGTAATATTCCAGGTGCAGATGCAGCCGGAAGTGATGGTGAATCAATCATAGGAATGGCCGCAGGAAATTTTGCACAAAATGTCAATATTCCATCAGTTTTTTTAAGAAAATCTGACTGCGATAAAATCCGTTTTGAGCTGTCTCAAGGAACTGAAGTGCGTATGACTTTTAAAGAAAGAGAAAGAATGGGTGCCGAGTATTTTGATGGATCCTTGGACAATGGTATTATAGCACACGAATATGGGCATGGTATATCAATAAGATTGACTGGAGGTCCAACAAATTCAGGTTGTCTTGTAAATACTGAACAAATGGGAGAAGGTTGGTCTGACTTTTATTCACTTATCACCACCCACAGATCTGGTGACGCAGGTGCTAATAGGCGAGGTATAGGTACTTTTGCTGATGGACAATCCGTAGAAGGCAAAGGAATACGTCCTTTTCCTTATTCAACAGACATGAAAAACAATCCTCAAACTTATGATGACATTAAAAGTGCGAGTGTCCCCCATGGCTTAGGGGCTGTTTGGGCAGCTATGCTTTGGGATTTGTATTGGGCTATGATAGATAAATATGGTTATGACGAGGATTGGGATAATAAACAATCAGGTAATTTTAGAGCTAATTATTTAGTGATGGAAGGTATGAAAATGCAACCTTGCAGCCCAGGATTTATACAAGGCCGCGATGCGATTTTAAAAGCCGATGAAGTTCATTATGATGGTGAAAATTCATGTCTTATATGGGAAGTATTTGCAAGAAGGGGATTGGGCTTTTATGCTATAGGTGGGAGTACCACAGATAGAAATGACGGAGTTGAAGATTTTGAACCATTTCCTCTCTGTATAGAAAAGCTAAAGATATCTAAAATCTCTGACACTAGTGTTGACCCTGGTGAAGCCATTGATGTAGAAATCAAAGCTATCAATCACATACCCAACACTCAAACCAATGTAGTGGTAACAGATGAATTGCCTTCTGGAATGACTTATGTAGCGGGATCTTCCAATATAGAGCCAAAAATTCAAGGAAATCTATTAGTATTTGAGTTGGGAGACATGGAATATCAGGATGAAATCACGATAAAATTCAAAACTCAATCTAGTCCTAATAACAAATCTCTTACTTTAGAGTTTGATAATTTTGATGATGGCTCTAATGAATGGGAGATAGAAACTGATGCGGGTGATGAGTTTTGGTATTTGACAGCTGATATCTTTAAGAGTCCTGAAACGGCCTATACTATACAGGCTGAGAGTGGTGATATGGATGCGGCTCTTATTACTGTTCCTTATGAGGTCAAAGGTCAAAATCCGACATTGAAGTTTTCTCAAAGATATAATACTGAGACAGGTATTGATGGAGGATTTATAGAAATATCAACCAATAATGGTCCTTATGAAATGGTAACCAATAATAAATTTATTAGAAATGGTTATAGCCAACCTTTAGCATATGGTACTTTAGCAAGAGTCAATATCAATGTATTTTCTGGCAACTCTGGTGGCAATTGGGCACAATTCAATTCCAACGATGAATGGATAGATTCATACATTGATTTATCTGATTACGTAGGTCAAACTATTCAGTTCAAATTTAGATATGTTGCAGCGGAAGCTACAGGGGGAACAGAAATAACAAGTAATTTCAGAGGGTGGTTTATTGATGATTTTGAAATATTAGATTTATATAAGTACGCTTCAAAAGCATGTATCACTGCTGAGGGATTAGATGCGGCATGTACAGAAGTTCTGGAAACCTTAGTCAATGGTGGCGTAGGAACAAACACAGATGATGAAACGTTCTTCACAGATACAAAGATATTACCCAATCCAGCTGGAGATTATTTTGTATTAGCTGCAAGCGCACCTTTCTCGACAAATGCCAAAATCAATGTTACAAGTATAGATGGCCGTTCGGTCATGACATCCGAAATAGCATTGACTCAGGATGTAAGGCATAGGTCTTTTGATATTTCTGGATGGAATGCGGGCATTTATTTTGTTACGCTATCCCATGGAGACAATATCTCTACATTTAAGCTCGTAAAAAATTAAGGATTTAAATAATTATAAAAAAAGGCCTTAGGTGATTTATCTAAGGCCTTTTTTTGAAGACTATACGCAGATGTGATTAGTTTACACCCGTTTTATAAACTCGCAATTCAATCATTCAAATCTTAATACTCAGAAACATTTAGCGTAAGTTGCTTTTGGCGAAAAATATTTTTAATAGATATTTTACTATGATTTTTGGTCTTGCTTCCAGTATTTAAGTTCATTTTTTTTCATCAAGTATTCATTTTTGGCAATCAGCAAACCATATTTTCCGTCTAAAATGCCTAACTTTATAATGTAGGTTTTGAAAAATCTAAAAGCTGGACCAAAAGTTTGCTTCAATAAAGAAGGGTTTTTACCTGAAGTAATCCACTCTTGTGCACGCAGGTAGGCATATCTATCAAATTTTTGCTTTATATGATTTTCATCTATAAAACTATAATGTTCTAGTATGCCATTGAGTGTTTTAATTTCTGTTTTTTCTGGAATTTCTAAACGCTCATGGACTAAATTTTGATTCCAATGTACGGAATGTCTGTTATACAATCTGATGATTTCGTCAGGATACCACCCACAATATTTTACTGGAAAGTCGCTTATCCATGTCCTCCGTACACATTGATAAACAGTATTTTCTTGAGGACTAAAACCCATAAGTTGGTTTGAAAGATTTTCATCAGCTACTTCATCTGCATCTATGCTCAATACCCAAGGATATTTGGCTTTTGAGGCGCCGTAATTTTTGGTTTCAGAATAACCTTGCCATTCGTATTCATAGATGGAAACTGCGTATTTTTTTGCAATATCTTTGGTACCATCACTAGATTTATGGTCTAGTACGAGAATGACGTCATCTGAAAGTTGTACCATACTGGCCAGACATTGCTCTATAGTTCTTTCCTCATTATTGGCTATAATGACGACACTAAATTTGTATTGTATCATGAACGATTTTGCCTGATGCTAAAAAATGGGGATTTTTCAAAGTAGGTTTATTATACACTAAGGGTTGACCCGTATTGATATCTACTAATTGACCACCCGCTTCTTCAATGATGATTTGACCAGCGGCTGTGTCCCATTCCATAATATTTATCATTCTAGGGTAGTAGTCAGCATCACCACTAGCAATTTTTAAAAATTTTAAAGCACCACCCGCTGCGATGATTTCAGGCTTGTTGAGACTATCAATAGAAGATTGGGTATGCGCATCCAAATGATGTCGACTAGTCACTATTTTTATCCCTTCATTATCTAAAGAGAAGGTATTGACTTTCAATTTTTGCTCTTGGCCCTCATGACTATAAAGGTAACTTCCTTTGCCTTTGATCCCGACAAATACTTCTTTTGAAATAGGCAAATAAATGAATCCTAAAATGGGCATTTGTCTATGTATAAGAGCCAAATTGATACTAAAGTCGCCAGTTTTATTGAGAAACTCTTTGGTACCATCAAGTGGGTCCAATAGCCATAAGTATTCATACGCCTTTCTATCACAATAGTCATGACTCCCCGACTCTTCTGATACGATAGGTATAACCGGAAATAACGCCATCAATCTCGATGTGATGAGCCTATCAGAATCTAAATCAGCACTCGTGACTGGAGAGCTATCTTTTTTATAATCAGCTGTGAAGTCATTATCAATATAATACTGCATGATAACCTTTCCGGCATCATGCAGTATTTTTATTATTGATTTTATTTTTTTATGTGTAATGTCCAAAACGATGGATATTATTTAATTGTGAAGGTTATAGTTTCCATAGATTCATTTCCAGCCTTATCTTTTGCTGTTACGATGAATACTGCTCCTCCTGGGACTGCACTAGAATCTATAGGCAGACTTATATTTTTTATTTCATGTGATGTAGGAGTGTCAAACTGGGTAATTCTAATAGAACCTACTACTATTTCAGCCAATTCAGTGTCGTCTGTAACAGTTCCCGTGACTGGATATGTTTTGCCACGTTCCAACTCTGCCCCTTTAGCTGGAGAAGTGATGGTGATGACCGGTTTTTCTGAATCTACTTCATCCTTTTTACATGATGTCAGAAAAAGACCTGTGAGTAAAATCGATGCTGCTAATAAAATTTTGAAATTCATGTTTTGATAACTTTTATGTTCACAGCCATAACATAAAAAAACGGGTAATTGTTGGATAAAAGTCTATAATTCTATTGTTTTCATATTACCAAAGTGGCTTTGAATAGATTTTTTTGGGTGGGCCATACCGAGAATCATACCACCACCACCTGCTCCACATATCTTCAGGGCATATTCGTTATTAGATAATCCCTCTTGCCATATATAATGCCAGTCAGGCAATATCATTTCTTGAAAATGACTCCATTGAAAATGGCTAATATCAAGAAAATGATGCCATAAATCCATAATATTCCCATCTAAGTAGGCTTGTATGGCTTTTTCATTTGTTGAAGTTAATTCTTGAATTTTTTCATAAAATCCTGTTGAGTGGCTCATTTTATTTTTAAATACATCTACTAATGGAGCGGTACTTCGGGAGACTCCTGAGTCCAACAAAAATAGCTTAAAGTTAGTATTTGGTTTTTTTTCTATTCGAATGTTACCATGACTTTCTATAATAATCAATGAATCTGTGTAGGAAACCAAAGGGTCAATACCAGAACTATTGCCATGAAAAGCATTTTCTAAGTAGGCCAATTGGTCCTTGAGCCATGATAAGTTATCATTTTTATCGTGAGAAAAAGCATGATAAACCGCTGCCACCAAGGCACCACTGGAGCCTAAACCATAACCCAGCGGTATGTTAGAGTGAAAAATCCATCCATCATCAATGCAGATTTTGAAGGCGTCAGTATCTATCAATGATTGACCCCTATCACTTTTTACTAGGTAATTATATAATCTTGATAGTCCTTGTAGAGAAGATGGATTGGCAGAATTGAGTTGCCAATGTCCCTTATAACTATCCAAGGGTAATGCCAATGCTGATGACCCTTGAGTCACTGAATATTCTCCAAAAAGTAAAAGCTTTGACGGATATGATTTATGAATATTTATCAAGATATATGGATATTTTTTTGTTTATAGTTTTAAAACATCTATTTTTGCACCTTGTTAAATAAATCGAATAATAATTTATAAAAATATTGTTATGACATCTACATCGGATTCTGTAAAAACATACTGGCTATACACACTTTTGTCATTAGTGGGTATATTTTTATTCCTTATCTTTAAACCAGAATGGTTTTGGGTTATGTTACCTCCGTTTTTCACATATTTTGTGAAAGCTATGAGGTGGATGTAAGCCTATAACAACTTTTTAAATCTTTCTATTTTTAGAATTTATATCCTAGAGCAATAGGTATGAGTACAGACTGTTGCGTGAACAATGCTCCTACCTTTATATAAATTGCTGAGTTTTCTTTTATTCTATATTGTGTCCCCAATGATAATTGGAACAATCCTGTGTGGGTTCCGCCTTTGTATTGATTCCATACTTGACTACTGCCTAAATTGAGATTTATCAAAGCTGATAATCTTTTGGGACTAGTCAATATATCTATATCTAAATAATAAGCGACACCATGGATGCCTTTAAAATTAAAATAACTCAAACCCATACCGCTATAAAATCTATTGTCCATTGCGATGCCATTACTCAAGGCAGCCGACCAGCCATTATCACCTTTTAAATTGTAACCCTGCCATGCTTCGCTCGGGTCAATGGACACCGTGTGGCCCAAAAACTGTAGCGAACTGCTTTCTATCTTGCCTCCATATTTTATTTGTGCCCTCATGTCGAGCAAGAAGCAAAACGATAAAATTACTATTATATACTTTTTCATAAAAATGGCAGGAATCACTATTTTAAGAATCAAAAATTAAAGAGAAGGTTTTCAGGCTAAAGTGAAAACCTTCTCCAAAATAAAATTAATGATGTTCTTCCTCTTCTTTATGTTCTGAGATAAGCCTAGCTTGTATATCAGACGGTACAGGGACATACTCAAAGAATCTTCTTGTAAACTTAGCCTTCCCTTGTGAGAGTGACCTCAATGATGATGAATATTGATACATCTCAGCAAGAGGTACTCTGGCTGTTATTTTTTGGTAATGTCCATCTGAATCCATACCCATAATCATGGCTCTTCGCGTCTGTAAGTCGCCCATTATATCTCCCATCGCATTATCTTCGCATGTAATGACGACCTCTTCTATCGGCTCCAGTATCTGTGGTGAAGCGTTTTTGAACGCAGCTCTAAAAGCACCAATCGAGGCCAACATAAAGGCCATGTCATTGGAATCCACAGCATGCATTTTACCGTCATAAATACAGACCCTTATATCTTGACAATTAGATCCCGTGAGTGGGCCTTCATTCATTTTTTGCATGATGCCTTTTTTGATGGCATTTGAGTACTTGGCGTCAACGGTACCTCCTACTATGCACCAATAAAAAGCCAGTTTTCCTCCCCATGGTAATTCTTCTATTTCTGCATTTCTTACAGAAAGACCCGATGGATCTGGCATGCCATCATAATATGGTTCTATACGCATATGTACTTCACCAAATTGGCCTGCACCGCCACTTTGTTTTTTATGTCTATAGACTTCATTGGCTTCTCGAGTTATGGTTTCTCGATAAGGTATACGCGGTTGTTCAAAGGACATAGAGATACCAAATGATTTTTCTACTCGATATTTAATTAGGTCCAAGTGCAACTGTCCTTGACCATGTAAAATGGTTTGCTTAAGTGTAGCGGATTGTTCGATTAATAGCGTAGGGTCTTCTTCTTCTATCAGATGGAGGGCTTTCATGAGTTTTTCCATATCTGATTTATTAGGGGGAACGACGGCTGTCCTTATTCTTGGTGATGGAAAATGGATAGGCTCGACAATGGTTTCGTGTCCTTTGGTATATAAAGTATTGTTGGTATGCGAATTTTTTAGCTTTAGAGTGACACCTATATCTCCAGCTTGTAGATAGTCAATACTATTTCTTACCTTTCCTTCGGATTCATACACTTGGGAAATGCGCTCGTGACCACCATTTTTTGAGTTGATTAATTCATCTCCACTTTTGACAGTTCCTGAAAAGACTTTAAAATAACTCACCATACCTACTTGTGGTTCAGTGATCGTTTTGTAGATAAATAGACTGGTAGGTTGGGTTTTATCATAAGTTGCCGTGCTTCCATCTGCCAAAGTATAAGGAGGCACATCAGCAGGAGATGGAGCTATATCATTGATAAAACCCATCACACGCCCACTACCTTTGTCTTGAGTGGCAGAACAGCAAAACACTGGATATATCTGTTGGTGTGCTAAAGCTATTCTGAGTCCTTTAGCCAAATCTTCTTCGCTGAGGGTTCCTTCTTCAAAATATTTATCCATGAGACCTTCTTCATTTTCAGCGGCCGCTTCTACTAAGGCATTGTGCATAGCTTTGGCTCGTTCCATCTCTGATTCAGGTATAGGATGTTTTTCAGGTCTGCCTCCATTAGACCCAAATACATACATCACCATTCTCAAAGCATCTATGATAGATGTAAAATCTTTACCTTGATTGAGTGGATATTGTACAGCTATGACTTTGCTTCCAAACCTTTGTACAGCTTGCTCAAACGTGGTATCAAAATCGGATTTATCATGGTCTATCTGATTGATGACAAAAAGAGTGGGCGTCTTGAAATCTTGTACGTAATCCCACAATATCTCAGTGCCAACCTCCACGCCATGTGCTGCATTAAGTACCATGATAGCGGTATCCGCTACTTTCATAGAACAAACGACCTCTCCAATAAAATCATCAAATCCCGGTGTATCTAAGATATTGATTTTACAATCCCTCCATTTGACATGCATCAAGGACGAAAAAAGAGAGTTGCCTCTTTCTTGTTCTATAGATGTATAATCAGACATGGTATTGCCACCGTCTATAGTACCCATCCTAGTGACAGCGCCAGACTCCAAAAGCATGGCTTCTGTCAAGGAAGTTTTCCCGGACCCGGAATGGCCCAATAGGACTACATTCCGAATATTTTTTGTTTCTACACTCATTGAAAAAAGGTTTTATGTTAGTTAATAATATCCCATGTAACCCATTTCTAAAGAAATAAAAGTTACTTAGAAGGGTTAAGTTACGAAACAATTTATTATGCAAGGTAATGTTTTATTAACAAAAAATTAAAATATTTTGTATAGATAATTATTTTTATGTTTAATCATCAAATTATCAGTAAATTCCCTGAATTGATAATTTTTAAGAAATAATATTGATACATATTCTTTAATTCAGTCAATAATAACTGTTACCCAGTAAACAATAAACAAGTATAGAAAGGAGGACAGCAGAGGACCTTAAAAATGAAACAAAAGTAAAAATGATTTAAATAACATTATTCCAACATGGATTTAGAAATACGTAGTGAGTGCTTGTAACCAAAAATACCATAAGCATTGTTAAAAGAGGATTTAAATGTGTTATTTGCAGAAAATCCTATGCTTGTATTTACATTTTTTAATAAATCTAATTCAGGAGAAAAATAATCAATCATTAGTATTATTGAATCATTTTCAGTTATGGTGTACCTATTCGGTAAATAAACAATAAAATCCTTTCGACAGTAAATAGTATCTTTTAAACATTTTAAATCTATTTCTGAATCTCTAATGCAAGAATTATTTTGAATAGTTTTTCTGGTTTCTCTCAATATATTTCTTCTTAATTCATTATTTGAATAACTCAAAGAAACTTGCGCCTTTCCTTCAAAGATGTCAATAAACTGAATTTTTAATTCATGATTTATTGTATCCCTAAAAATATTAGTTTGAAAATTTTCGACTAAGATATTTTCATTAGGGATAAATAATAATTGACTTTTTACAGTGTCATTTGCTTGTGGTATAATAATTTGGTATGAATAACCCCCTGTCACAATTTCTTTTCCTATATATTTCTCACTATTTGAATTAAATTGTAAAGTTTCTTGATATATACCGTCCTTATAAATTTGGATTTCTAAATCAGTGACATTTTTTCTCTCTGGCAAAGGGGTTATTACTGGATTAAATGTTTTTTGTATTGTAATTTCTGGAATTTGATTAACATTCAATTCTGCAAAAATTATGTTTTTTTCACCTTCCCAGTAATCATTTGATAATTCTAAGGGCGAAGTGTTTTCACAACTAAAAAAAGCTGAAATAAAAATAAGGTAAATAGAATGTTTGTTCATATTATTATAGAATTTAAAAAATTTTCCTTGAGTAACTAATGCTAGGCAATATAGTGAATAAAACATCGTCATAATAACCCGAAAATGATACATCTGGTTCTCTTATAAATTGTCGTTGCTTTAGATAAATAAAAAATGGATTACGTCTAGCTGTCAAATTATACACATAAAAAGACCAAGTGGTTTTTTTGTTTTTTTTGTATTCAATTCCAATATCCGCGCGAAAATAATTGGGGTATCTACCATTGTTTCTATTACCAAAAATATAACTCACGCTATTTGAATCATCATAGTAAGCATTAATTGCTGCAGTAAAGGGTTGTCCACTCATCCAGATACTTTTTAATGAAAAATTCCAACGTTTTGTAGGGGTATAACTCATGTGAAAATTAAAACTATGTGGACGTAAAAAATTAGTAGTAAAAGGCTCACCATTTTGAATTTCTTGGAATGTTGTTAAAGAGTTAGTATATGTATATGAGTATTCAATATTAAATTTGTCATATGACATGTTAAATTCCATCTCAGCTCCGTAAGCTTCTAATTTTCCATTATAACTTAACGTATTTTCCAATTCTGTAGCTCCTTTAGTTATACCCTTGTAAATGACAGTATTATCAATAATATTATTTTGATTTTTGTAAAATAAATCCATATTTAGTACCCATTTTTGGGTCAAACGATATCTACCTCCAATACTAATTTGTTGATTTTTATTCACCCCAAAATTAGAATTTACTTGAATCCAAATATCTAAAGGAGGTTCGTTATTAAATACGGGCACTTGAAAAGCATTTTGAGTCATGACATCATAAGCTGTGTGAAACGTAAATTTATCATTATGAAAATAAAGTGCTTTTATTCTAGGTTGAAAAACACCTTTTCTAATATTTCTATCAAAAACATCATACCTTAAGGTTATACTTGCTTTTATTTTTTCAAAAGCTACTTCTGTAGAGCTATATATATTAATGTTATTTTGGCGATTAGAAGGAGTAGTTAGAGTATCAATTAAATCAGTATATCTTAAAGAATTTAAATCAGTTAAATAATAACTTAACCCAAGTGTAGTAGAATAATTATTATTAAAATATTTCGAGATGTTAGTAGAGAATGAATATTCCATCAAATTAGAATATAACCCACTTTTTGCATCAACTAAATTGTTTATTGTTGATATTTGATCAAAATAATTTTCATAGAATAGGTAACCAGCGTTCATGTCCAACTTCCACGATTGTGGCAAAATTTTATGAAACTTAATACCTGATACCCAATTTGACCATGCTGACAATCTAATATCTTCATTAATAAAATTAATTTTACTTTTTGCTTCTATTTTATCAGATGATTTTATTACAAATGCTGTCAAATTGGAACTTTTAGTTAAAATATACTTAGTGTTGAGTGTAAAATCATGCACGTGAACATTTACTTTGTTTGCGTTTTCAGATTGATTATAGTTCTGATTTGAAAAAAAATTAATCACTCCAAGATTTGCAGTCCTACCACCTAACGAAAACCCCCATTTGTCTTTAATTATAGGAGCTTTTAATGAAAACTTGCTAGTCAATGTGCCAATCGTAGCGTCTAGCTCAGTCTTTTTAGTATTACCATCAAACAATGTCATATCAATAACAGATGACGCCCTACTTCCATATTTTCCATGAAAACCACTTTTGTGTACGGATACATCTTTAATCATTTCACCATTGACAAACGACAAGAAACCAAATACATGGGCATAATTATAAACGCGCACCCCATTAACTAATAAGAGATTTTGATCAGGCAATCCTCCTCTAGCAACAACACCAGATAGCCCCTCGGTAGTGGGTTGAAACCCTGCCTTAAAATGTAAGGCTTGTAACACATCTGGCTCACCAGCTAAGGATGACAATCTTTTAATCTCTGTACTACTTATTTTAAATACTCCAATTTTTTGTGATGTTGATAAATCTTTCTGAGAAGATATAATGACCTCAGTACTTATGTAAGGTGCCAATTTAATGGTCTGAATTTTATTTAAATTTTGGTTTTCTATGGATATATATTTGGTCTGGTATCCTAGTTGTCGGACTTCGAGAAGCTTATGCTCATTCAAGGATACTCTTAATTCAAAGTAACCGTTGACATCTGTATCTACCACTTTTTTATTTATAATTATATAGCTACCAATTAATGCCTCATTTGTTAAGCTATCTATCACATAGCCTCTAAGAGTATTCTGAGCATAAAATAAAGTTGAATTATAAAGGAACAGAAGAAAAAGTACTTTTTTCAAATCTAACAAAATTTAGATACTAACAAAAACATCTAAGCACATGACAAAAATTTAAAAATCAGATTAAATCTCTTAGTTAATCCAT
>DAIPYV010000095.1:0-12702 GCA_036782555.1 Saprospiraceae bacterium | reverse complement strand
CTGATTTTTTGCATTTTAACTTCTCATAACGAAGTTCTAATACATAATGCGGGTTGAAATGTAGGCAGTTATTCCGAAGCTAAACTTCTGCAAGTCATAAGACACGTCTATTTGTTTTCTTTTCATCACAAAAGCACATTGGCTATGGCCCAAAGTCTTTTACCTTCGCTATTTGTCTATCATTATTTAGTCTGCCTAAGCCGCTATCGCGGTTTCGTCATTGGTAGCATCTCTATACTTTGATCACGAGCGAATCGTTCCTCAATGTTTCACCTCGGCCACCAGCCATTTCTATGGATAGAAAAGCCTCATGCCCCAAAGCGGTACTAGGATTTTCGAATATTCAACAAGATTAGATGAATATCCTACGGTGAAAATAGATGATTCAATAGTATAAAGTTTTGAAAATCATTTAAAAATTATAAATTCAGTACACAATAATTATTACCTATAATCTAATACTACAACACCCGCCGCAAAACCTCTAAAGACTTCAGTTCTTTAAAATTGAGTATATGAAGTCTGTAATAGATTATTATATCTTCTACCAGTAAATCGCGATAGGATTTTGACACTTTCCATTCGGGGAGATTTTCTCTTGATAGTTGGCATAGTTGAGAGATGAGGTGGGCACGTTCCTTCTCTATGAAATACCTGTGGTCAGTAACCACTTCACAAAACGAACCTTCCATGAGATCAAAAATAGGGGTTTCTTTAGAATGATTGAGCATCGGGCCAAAACCTAAATAACCACTCAATTCTATCATAAAAAGAAGGTGGTAACACGGTGAGTAATTATCGGTTTGGTCTAGAAAGTGCAGCCACGATATTATAAAATGATAAAGGGGCTCGTTGGTTTCTTTTTCCATGAGAGCGTTACGACATACTTCCAGCATAAACAAGGCCATAGATGAAGTAACGATATCATAATTGACCTTCTTATAGTGTGCATTAAGTGAAACTTCTTTGATGCGTGACAACTTATCCCCATCTGTATCATAAGCCACCAAATCGACAATATTAAGTGGTCGGAGTAAAGAGGCCTTACCACTGGTCTTGCCCGAGCGTACACCTGATATGATATAGGATTTGAGACCTTTATCTTGTGTATAAATATCTGCGATGATGCTTGATTCAGAGTATTTAAGGGTCCGA
The DNA here is from genome assembly GCA_036782555.1 of Saprospiraceae bacterium. GTDB lineage: Bacteria > Bacteroidota > Bacteroidia > Chitinophagales > Saprospiraceae > OLB9. Next base: position 11,547 of record DAIPYV010000095.1, on the reverse strand, counting down.
AAGACAATACCAATGGTTTTGTATAGTTTCATATCTCATTTATTCCCTAAAATTCCCAACCTTCTATGGGGTCTACCTTATATTTCTTTTTGCTATCCCACCTTTGTTTTTGTCTTTCCAGAATGAGTTTGCCTATGCCAATATTGGGCTCTTCTTCAGCATGAAACGAAAGTGCTTGATTTATTTTATGTTCAGCTACATCCAATCTATATAGGTAGCTCATCAAGAGGTCAGGATCATTTTGTAGATACCACGCCACTTTTTCAGAGATGACTTCGAGGAGTTTTTCGTCAGAGACTGTTTCTTGTGAGTCTAACTGTAGTTGATTGTAAATGATTTCAAAACTATCGTTCATATATCAGTGATTTATTTCTAATAAAGCTTCTATCAATTTGCGGTCATTGGTCAATCGTGGTATTTTGGACTGTCCGCCCAATTTTCCTTTATTTTTGAGCCACTGATTAAATAAACCCTGTTGAGCCACAGATATTTTTAAGGGCTGCAAGGCTATATCTTTTGTGCGTTTGGCATCATAGTCAGAATTAATACTACGAAGATTTTCATCTAAAACCCTTGAGAATTCTCCAAGGTCCTGAGGTGGGTCTTTAAAATCTATTAGCCACTCATGCCCGCCTTTGCCTTGTTCATTCAAGAAGATAGGTGCGACAGTGTAATCGCACACTTCACCACCACATCGCTGTAACGTCTTTTTTAGAGCTGAGTCAGTATTGTGTACCATTACTTCTTCGCCAAAAACATTGATGAAATGTTTGCTTCTACCACTGACCGTGATTCTATAGGGCATGACTGTCACAAAACGCACTACATCGCCAGGCATATAACGCCACAAACCAGAAGATGTAGATACCACTATAACATAATCTTTATCTACCTCTACGTCTTTGAGGGATAAAGCTTCTTGATTTGCACTGCCAAAAATCTCTAACGGGATAAATTCGTAATAAATAGCATTATCCAAAAGGAGCAACATACCTTTTTCGTCCAGCCTGTCTTGTACTGCAAAATAACCTTCGGAGGCATTATAAACTTCGTAATATTCAAAATCCTCACGAGGCAAAAAATCTTTAAATTGTTTGATATAGGGATCAAAACCAACACCTCCATGAAGATAAGTTCTGACATTGGGCCATACCTCGCATATATTGTTTTTTCCTGTTTTTTCTAGTATCTTATTGAATAATACAATAGTCCATGTAGGTACCCCAGCAAACATGACGACATCTTCATGAATGCATTGTTCTACCATGAGTTCGATTTTTTTTTCCCAATCCGACATGAGCGCTACCTCAAAATCAGGTGTGTTAAAAGGTCGACCTACTGCGGGCATTTTATTTAATAATATGGCTGAAATATCTCCTACTGTGTTACCATTGGTAAGATGAGTTAGCGAACCTCCCATTACAAGGTTTTTGCCATTAAATATCATAGCATCGGGTCTATTATTATACAATATGGTCATGGCATCCCAACTAGATGCAATATGATTGTGGTCCATATTGTCATCCGTGATAGGAATGTATTTACTCCGGTCATTGGTTGTACCGGATGATTTTGCAAACATTAGAGTCTTTCCGGGCCAAAGTACGTGTGATTTTCCATCCATCATAGACTGGATGTAAAGAAAGAGGTCTTCGTATTCAGTAATGGGTAAGTTATTTTTAAAACTTTTTTCGTCTGTAATATTTTGGGCATTATATTTTTTTCCATACTCGGTTTTTCTCAATTGTGTTATGAGCTCCTTCAAAACCTCTTCTTGTAGGGCGAAGGGCTCTGTATAGATTTTTTGAAATTTTGTCTTTCTGTACTTGAGGTAGCCCCTGATGACAGTATTAAAAAATGAGTATATCATGGTCTTAGTTGCTATGGTGTGGCAAATGTAATGAATATTTTATATTTTATTAAAAATACTTTTTTATTTTTATTTATAATACCTTGCAAAGTGCTTGATTTTATAATCGTATTTTATTAAACCAAATGAATGGATTTTTTTGAAAATTATTAATTTAAGTTAATCTAATTTTATCAATCTTTGCTGTTTTAAGTATCTCAAAGTCTTATGCACAGCCAGACTTGCATTGAGTTCAAACCCTATTAAGATGATGAATGAATTGAGTTGTATCCATACCATAATCACAATAAGCGCTCCGATAGATCCATAAATCTCATTATATCTTCCAAAATTGTTAATAAAATAACTAAAGATAATGGAAGTGGACAATGAAAGCAAAGTAGCTATTATACTGCCTATATTTATAAAAGGAATGCGTCTATACATGGAGGGACCATATCTATATATAACACTTATTCCTGTAAATACTAATGCTATGGCCAATACCCAATTGATTAATGGTATTAATACAAGAAGTACTTCCGGTATTTCATAAATATTCCGCAGCTTTGTGATCAGATAGTTTTGTACTATCATTATAATCAAAGACAATATTAATAATAAGGTCAAAATACCTGTTAAAGCTATTGCTATAAGTCGTGTTTTCCACCAAGGTCGGGGCTTAAAAGTGTCATTGTAGGCTTTGTCGAATCCTGACATAAGTGTTACCATACCATTGGATGAAAAAAACAGTGCTAATATCGCCCCCAAAGACAACAATCCGTCTCTCTTAATAGAGGTCAGGTCACTGATGATGCCAAAGATATAAGTGTGAGCGTTGTCAGGTATGACACCTTCTAATTGTGTACTTAACATAGTGGTATAATCCTGAACTATAGGCAATAAAGGTAGTAAAGTAAATAAAAAAATGATAGCTGGAAAAATGGAAATAAACAAACTAAATGCTACCGAATTGGCTCGCGTAGAGATATTTTCTTTTTGAGCTTCAATGATCACAAATCTTACTACTTGGTAAAGAGAAATTTTAGAAAATCCAGGAGGACTATAATTTCTCGACCAATTGAGCAATGGCAAAACATAAGGTATTTTATATATCTTTTTTATCAGCCTTATATCTTCCTGTTTCAAAAGTATGGTTTTAGTGCCTTAACTAAATATTCCGGACAATTAACTCTTTTTTGACTTTCCATATCTATGAATAACAGTTTCACCGAAGCCATATGTATAAGGACTTGATCTTCATTATATATTTCTGTATTAAAAATAATCATTCTTTCTGGTAATTCCATTAGTATTGTGCGTATAGTTAGCTCATCATCATATTTGCCTGGTTTTAAATATCTTGACTCTACATGGACTACGGGCATCATGACTCTGTGCACGGCTTCCATATCTTTATAAGTTAATCCCAAACTACGTAAGGTTTCCACTCGGCCTATTTCGTATAATTGGGCATAATTGCCGTAATAGAGATAACCCATCATATCTGTTTCACCGTATCTTACCCTTTTTTTATAATCGTAACTATACATACTTCTTGAGGCTTTTGGCCTATTTTACGCCTTTTGGGCTGGTTTATATAGATTTTCTTACTACTGGACATGTCATACAATGTGAACCACCACGAGCACGCGAAAGTTCATTGGATGGCAATGTGATAATAGTATTTGTGATAGTTTTGGGGTCAATTTTACCTTTTTGTACATCTTTGATAAAATCTGTGGCGTGTATGATTTTGTATCCGGCCTCTTTAAGCGCTATTTCTGTGCGTGGATTCCTGTCATATGTCAAAGCGACTCCAGGTCTAATAGCCACTAAATTGCATCCGTCCGTCCATTGTTCTCGTTCTTGATAGGGCGACACACCCTGACCTGCAAAAATGAAATTGATATTGGGATTGATTTCGTGCAAGAAAAATGTCTTAACAGAATCATAAGTGACTACTGCTCCATTTCTTCTATATACAACCACATTGGAACTCACGCCATCAAATACTGTAGGTTTATAGCAGACCACATCATTGGTATTGATGTGTGTAAACAGGGTATCTATGTGCATACATGACCTGTCATTGGGTATATTTATTTGGGCTACATTTTTGGTCAATTCTTTTTCAAACAGTACTTTTGAAAGACTTTTTATAGCATAGTCTGTAGTGCGTTCAGAACAGCCTATCAATACAAAATCATCATTGAGCTTCATCATATCACCGCCCTCCATAGATACAACTTCACCTTTTTTAGATGGTGGAAACTTATCCAAATGGTTGAGATTGATTATTTTACCCTCTTGACTGAGATTTTTAAATAAAGGGTGCGCATAGAATATAAATCTGGCTAATAGATTTTCTCTATATCTAGCGGATTTGGCTGCTTTGGCGATGACGATATGGTCCTTGATGACGACCGCAATATCCCTCGTAAAAATAAAATTGGGAATAGGGTCAAAATATATATGATCATCTTTAGCATAATATCCTGTAATAAGTACTTCAGTCAATGCTTCAGATTCCAAACCCATCAAAAAATCTTTGGTGTGGGTCGGTAGTTCTTCATAATCCACTATTTTGTCTATAAGTTCTTGTTTAACTTCAGGACTAGCTTCAAAGCCCTCAATTATTAATTTATTGGTCTCAAGTACATTTTCTTCACCTATCAAAAGTTGTAGCGTTTTTCTAAATACGTCATGCTCTGCCTTCATTTGAGGAAGATGGACGATATCGTCAAAAAGCAATTCTTCTGATTTTTTTGGGGATACACGTGAAATACCACTGTCTGGCCTATGTATGACAACTTTTTCTAAGTCTCCAATTTCCGAATTTACATTAATCATAAGGTTTCATTTTTATTTGGTGGTGCGAAGATAGGTGTTTTCTGATTGAGTAAAAAATGAATAGCTTATATTATTTTATTATGAAATAAAAAATGATAATTTCTTTTCTATTTTTGGCTCTATGTCGTTTTGTGTAGGTAAAAAAGGCTTCTCTCATTAATACCAATGATAGGAATATCTTATGTAAGAGATTTCTCCCGATGGTCGAAATGACCGTAGTTTATATATGTTTGGGGAAAAGAAGGCGGCGGCAAAGCCACGCCGCCTTCTTTTCCCCACTTTTCTCTCCAACGATCGTCATCTCGAACGAAGTGAGAGACCTCCCATCTTGTACTCTTTAATGGCTAACGCATTGGAAATCCATTTATAGCGCAACATTTATCACTACTTTAAATGTATAAGTTATTTGCTATTATTCACTACATAGTAGAAATACATATTACCTAAGAAACATAAATGGTTAGTTAGCTATAAAATTACCAACACAAAACAAGACAGAGCCCTATTTTTTACATAAAGTAATAATTTTTTTTTAGTTTTCTCTGTTTCTCAATAAATAAAAAGTTGACAGTTGTTACTTACTTATTACAAAACTTATCGTTTGTATCGTTATTTTTATAAGGGCGTACGCATTCTAGAGACATTCAGTCAAATGCAATAAAAACAACTCATACTCATTAGGTCTGCTCATTAAGTGTAAAAAGTCATTTTATTCAAATTCCTAAAATATTGTTAAAAAAAAATTAATTTTTTAAATCTAAAAATTAAACATTTTGTAACATTCGGCCGTTAAAGCACCTAAACCCAGTTTTATGACTCACTTAAAGGAAGCTTTACATTCTTGGATTGAAAAAAATAGTTTTGGAGTATGTAGCTATTTAGCTGACAAATGGGGATTTAATGAGTCCACTGTAAGAATGTATTTCATTTATACAAGTTTTCTTACTTTAGGGTCACCTGTTTTACTTTATCTTTTTACAGCCTTTTGGCTCAATATAAAAAAAATATTGCGCGGCGGTGACAGCATCCATATATAACTATGACTTTCTTTAGAAAATTTTTTGATTTTGTAGTCAATGAATATATTTTCTTATCTTTTATCATTGCTTCATTCATCATTTTTATTTTCGAATCTATTGCTTTTAGTCCTAATTTTTACTATATTGCAGTAGTAGCATCATGCACACTCTTGTTATACAAGTATATTAGTCCACTCAAAAGCTTCAGCCAACTTTTTAGTAAAAATAGTCCCTTTTTAGGCATCGCCATCACATTACTCATTACACTTTTTTATCTCATACTATCCTTGCAAAGCTTAATATTCTTAGGACTTGCGGGTATATTGTCGTTACTTTATTTTTTTGGTTGGCCACCTATTATTAAGCCAATGAGAGCCTATCTGTTATTAAAGCCAGTCACCATAGGTTTAGTGTATAGTATTTTGGTATGTCAAATTCCCATGATAGAATCTCACTATGCAGCTCACGAATATATGTATTCAATGGGAGCCGTTTTTCTTTTTGTGTCAGCTTTGGCTATAGTGTTTGACTTAGGTGATATTGAGGCAGATGGTTCTCTCACTACTTTCCCCAAAACAATCGGTATTGTCCCATCAAAAATCATGGTTACTTTTTTGATGATATTGGCAAGTGCCTCTATGGTCTATTCTGCATGGACTTATATGATAAGTATTCCTGAGAGTGTTGCCTTTGGACTGTCCTGTCTCACAGGTATCACCATCGGTTGGAAAGCTACCTCATCCCGTCCCAAATCATTCTATTTGATATATGTAGATGGAGTCATGGCGCTGCCATATGTCATCGCAGTGTTTTTTAGATTGATTTAAACAATAATTTTAGATTTTTAGATTTACATATTTCATAGCTTCTCTTTGGGTCAATCCTGACAATTGTGGGTTGTTTTCTACAAAGGTTCTTACCTCCAAAGGATTGGTTTTACTATATTCTCTCAAAGCCCATCCTTGAGCTTTTCTGATGAAGAATTCATTTGAGCTTTCGGTCATTAATATAAGAGTTTGTAGTAGGTTCCAGTTAGTTTCTTTTTTATATTTTAGCTGGAAGAGTAGGGCAGTCCTATTAAGCCACATATTGTCATTTTCTATTCTACTTATAGCATAGCTTTCTTTGTTTTCAGAATTGGAAAGTATATGACCTACCAAATGTGTCGCCAATAAATCTACTGTATCCCACCATGATTTATGTACAATCAAGCTTTCTACCCAGTCTAAGTCTTCTAAAGTCAATTTTTTGGCCAAAGGTTTTAGGATGTCCATGGCTATATACTGCAATTCTCTTTGTTCACTATTCCATAGTATATTTACGAGTTTTTTTGTCTCTGCAGTCCATTGAAAATGGTGCGCGTTTTTTATATCTTTTAATATCAATTGGCGTAAGGGTTGAGGGATACCAAAAAATATAAATTTGTTTTTCATATAGGCCTCCATTTGTTTCTTTTTGTTTGAGTCTATATGTAATTGACAAGCTTGTAATATTTTGTCGTAAACGTGTTGCATGGAATACTATTTTCAGAATGAAAGATTTTTGTCAAGTTTTGTCGCTGTAAAAATAATAGAATTTTTTGTTTTACTACTACCTTTGCACCAAATATTCGGATATGTCTAATAATTATTTTTATAAAAGTGATAGGTTAAATAATCTTTCTTATGCTATCAGAGGGCCTATTTTTGATAAAGCTCAAGCATTAGAGGCCGAAGGTATCAAGGTGACAAATCTGAATATTGGCAATCCTGCACCATTTGGTTTTGATGTGCCCGACGAGATGGTGCATGATATGATATACAATCTGAGAGAGGCACAGGGTTATTCACACCACCTAGGTATATTTTCAGCCAGAAAAGCCGTCATGCACTACACCCAAAAACAAGACATTCATGGGGTGACGATTGACGACATCTTTATTGGAAATGGTGTCAGCGAATTGATTATGATGTCTATGCAGGCTATAGTTAATGACGGTGACGAAATTTTAGTGCCTTCACCAGATTACCCCTTATGGACTACCGCTGTAGCCCTGTGTGGTGGTAAGCCTGTACATTATATATGTGATGAACAGAGTGATTGGAATCCTGATGTCGATGATATTTTATCAAAAATTACACCTAAGACTAAGGGCATTGTGTTAATCAATCCCAATAATCCTACCGGTGCAGTATATGAACATGATGTATTAATGCGCATTAGCCAAATAGCTCGAGAAAAAAATTTAATATTGTTTTCGGATGAAATATATGACAAAATACTTTATGACGAAAACAAACATATACCCTTGGCTTCTTTGTCTGATGATGTACTTATATTTACTTACGGAGGTTTGTCCAAAAATTATAGAGCGGCCGGTTTTAGAGGAGGTTGGTTATATCTAAGCGGTCCCGTATCCAAAGCCAAAAGTGTGGTAGAAGGCATAAATTTATTGGCCAGTATGCGGCTTTGCGCCAATGTACCCACACAATACACCATACAAACCGCTCTCGGTGGCTATCAAAGTATAGATGATTTGGTAGACAAAGATGGAAGATTGACAAAGCAAAGAGACGCCATCTATGAAAAGATAACTCAGATACCAGGTGTGACCTGTGTAAAACCCAAAGGTGCCTTATATCTATTTCCCAGGATAGACTTAAACATGTACGGTTTTGAAGATGATAATGACTTTGCTTATCGACTGCTAGACGAAAAACATATACTGATTGTACCTGGTTCTGGGTTCAATCACTCAGATACCTGTCATTTTAGAATAGTTTTCCTGCCTAATACAGAAGTGCTCAGTAAAGCGTCATTAAAAATCCATGAATTTTTTATGGAAAATCTGAGGTAGGAATGAGCGGAAAAGATATTTTTGAGTCGTTTCCTTGAGGTAATCCTTTGCATATGGATTGAAGTCTAAAGATGGAATATCTGTTCTAACTACATTATTCGTGTTTGATGGAAGTTCCACCTAAACTAAACCGTCTAGGGTTCTATATTTATTGGATTTGAGGCTTTTTTGTGACAAAAATGTGCAAGCGACTACATGCTTTTTTATTTGTTATGTTAATATAAATGCCATTTTTCTTCAAAATTGTGAAACTACTCAATTGCTCCTTTTACAAAAAATATGGAGCTATTTAGCCAATTCTATTTTTAAATAAAAAGCACTCCATATATTTGTTTTATCTATAAATTATACTATCTTTGCACAGAATTTAATTAATTAACAAAAAACTTTTTATTATGAAACATTACACCAACAGTACACCAACATTACACTAACAGTACTAACCCATTTTTAAGTGCCATTGAGGCTATACGCAAAACACTTTTAATTATGGCCGTTCCACTACTTTTTATTTTTATTTCTTCCTGTTCTAATGATGCATCACAAAATGATATACAAGAAGACGTGAATGTGTCTTATCGCACCAATGACCTTACACGTGAATTATGTGATTTTGATTGTTTTGATCGTTTAATAGATCGAGAAGACATTTTTATTGTTGAAGGATGTTCTATTAAGGTCACATACACCGTGCAGTATTGCGATTCATGGATGGCTATAACCAATTTGAATTGGCGTACAATTTTTAGTAGCACCTGTGGGTGGAAAGATTTACCTTGGTGGGAAAACTTTTATGATAACGGGTTTTCATACACAGCCAATGAAGCTATAAATATGTTAATAAAAGAGCTTTCCATTATGATTGAAGATAAAGAATTGGCATTACTTAACCTTGTTAATGGTGATATTCAGACCGTACATTTTGTAGAGACATCATGTCACACACTATGCACTGGAGAGGAAAATGATCCTGAAGACGAAGGGTTTTTTAATCTATTTTTTATTTATCATGCCAAGTGTGGTGAGTCTTGTTGTCTAAGAATAACCGAAGCGGAATATACTAATGGTGATTATGTTAAAACAACTAGAATTGTTCCTAGCAATAAACCTTGTGATCCAACAACTATTGAAAACGGATGTATCAACCCAAGTGTTATCTGCAATCCTGCGTGTTCAAGATTGTGATTGTCGATTAACAAATAATAAATATTGGCATAAACAAATCATAATTTTAATAATTTAGAACACTAATATATATGAAAAACTTCAATTTGATTTATATTTTAATCCTTATTCCCGTCCTTTTTTATGGTCAAAGGAAGCAAGAGTATAGACCTTTAGAAATAGAAGATCTTCATCCGGTATGGTATGAAACATGTTTTGATTCTTTGGCTGTAGAGCAAGGTGACAGATCTGTGGATGGCTATAGACAATTTTATAATTACCATTCTATAGATCCTATTATACATGATGGCAAGATCTTCAGCGGTTACACTTTGCCTTATGGTGGTATTGATGGAGGGTACATTGATTGTAGAAATCTAGCTTCGGGACATTTGATCTGGCGTGTTAGATTAGGTTTATTGGTTCAAGACCACGTTGAATTTCCTCGAGTATTTGAGATAAGAGATAATGCGCTGTGGGTCTTCTGTCAAATGTTGAGAGAGCCGGGTATCCCTACCGGTCATCATTTTAATGAAAATGTACTCACAATAAGAAAGCATGATTTGAATACCGGAGAGCTTTTAGATTATGTTTACAGTGATGTAAATGATGATGAGGTCTATTCTTCCAATCATAGAATTGGAGGCGCAAGAACACGTGGGGGCTCTTTTTTATTTCCGGAAGGGGATAATGTGAGAATCATAGAAAATTTTTTTCGCAATACTGATGTATTTGTAGAGGGTACTTACATGAGCACCCTATTAGATAAAGAAGGCAAAGTATTGACTAGGGACTCCGTGATGAGCATTATTCAACACTACAATGTTTGGCCTATACACAAGGACACATTTTTGAGTGTAGAGTTTGATCAATTTGGGATGATATTTAAGTACCTTTCTCCACGTATGAAAGTATTAGACAGCCTAAGGGTACAGTACGACTTTGACCACTTGGTTGTATGGTTTGAGGTACGAGAGATAGATATTGAAAAGCGAAAAATTCTTTTAATGAATAGGCGAAATGGCTCTTCAACTCTCCCATATTATGAAGTTTATGTTTTCAATTTTGATGGCACTCTCGTCTCCCAGCATAGCTTTGAGGATGAATTTAGTGGTGTCAATACACCATTGAGGTGGAAAGATGGGGAGGTTATATTTATAGAAAACGTAGTAGAACGCCTAAGTACACATGTCAATAGTTCGATTCATATTTTTACTAAAATAGGCAAAGAGCCACGAAAGACCATAAAGAGGTTTGAGGTGACTAATAATACAGCTATTCGTTACATTCCTTATGTTCAGGAGATAGATACTAAGCTATTGCTACATCTATTTGAGATTGATTATGTTTATGATCCGCGGTCAAATATCTTCCAAAGAGACGGATTTGCCACAGCTTGGTCACTCATGCTTGTAGATATGGAAGAGTTGGGCATTATATCCTCTACTAAAGAAGATAGTTGGACGCAAGCTCCTATCCTCATCTATCCCAATCCTATAGCCACAGAGTTTACCATAGATGGAGTGGACAAAGGGGAAGTTAGCATTTTAGATATTTCAGGCAAGGAACACATGCGTCTGTCTTGTTACGGAGGCGAGACTATATCAATAGCGCATTTAGAAGCGGGTTTATATCTTATCAAAATTGAGACTGAATCAGGTAGTCGGATACGAAAAGTAATAAAGGGGTATTGAGAAATAGGGGAGCAATAATATGAAGATACGTATATAATTAAGAGATAAAATAATACACATATAGAAATAAAAATATGAAAAAAGATATAAAAAAGTAGTGATAGAAATTAACAAAGGTCATACCTTTGCGGT
>DAIPYV010000094.1:0-12824 GCA_036782555.1 Saprospiraceae bacterium | reverse complement strand
GCCTTACCACCATTACAACAATGGCATAACTCCATATAAGATTTCAAGAGTGATTTAGAGGTCTATGAACCGCACATTTTTATAATATATAATCTGAAAAAAGAAATAATCAAATGGATTCTAGGATTTATGTCTTTTTCGTATAAAAAAGAGGCTCTCATATCTTTTTTTTAATCCTACATATTATGATAATTATAATAAATTTCATACCTTTGCATGTTGTTTTAAAAACGATAAATAAAAATTTATAAATGTCAGATAATCAGAGAATTGTACCAATCAACATCGAAGATGAAATGAAGTCATCTTACATAGATTATTCTATGTCAGTGATAGTTTCAAGAGCGCTACCAGATGTTAGAGATGGGTTAAAACCGGTACATAGACGTGTATTGTACGGTATGTCAGATTTGGGGCTTTCATTTGGTAGAGGTCATAAAAAATCTGCTAGGATTGTGGGAGAGGTTCTGGGTAAATATCACCCTCACGGAGATAGCTCGGTATATGACGCTATGGTGCGTATGGCACAAGACTGGTCATTGAGATATCCACTGGTAGATGGTCAAGGAAACTTTGGGTCTATGGACGGGGACAGTCCGGCAGCTATGAGATATACAGAGGCACGACTGGCAAGAATTAGTGATGAAATGTTGGCAGATATTAATAAAAATACTGTTGACTTCAAGCTCAATTTTGATGATACGCTAGAGGAACCTACCGTTTTGCCTGCTAGAATACCTAATCTTTTGATAAATGGCGCTTCTGGTATCGCTGTAGGTATGGCTACTAATATGTTGCCACATAATCTCGCTGAAGTCGTAGCTGGTGTTAAAGCCACTGTGGACAATCCAGACATCACTATAGATGAATTAATAGAATACATCAAAGCACCTGATTTTCCTACAGGTGGTACGATATACGGATATGCGGGTGTCAAAGAAGCCTCTCATACCGGAAGAGGTAGAGTGGTGGTGAGAGGAAAAGCAGAAATAGAATCCGCACATTCAGGTAAGGAAACCATTATTATCACAGAGATACCATATCAGGTAAATAAAGCCAATTTAGTAGCTAAGATAGCTGAATTGGTCAACGAAGACAAAATTGATGGCATATCTGATATCAGGGATGAGTCTGACAGAAAAGGCTTGCGTATCGTAGTTGAAGTTAAAAAAGATGCCATGGCAAGTGTCGTTTTGAGTAAACTTTATAAATTTACACCGCTCCAATCCTCTTACGGTGTCAATAATATTGCCTTGGTCAATGGAAGGCCTAAAATGCTCAATCTAAAAGACCTTATTACTGAATTTATCAAATTTAGAATTGAGATTATTGTTCGTAGGACACAGTACGATTTAGAGAAAGCACTAGAAAGAGCCCATATTTTGGAAGGGCTCCTTATAGCATTGGATAATATTGATGAGGTCATCCGAATAATACGTCAATCCAAAACGGTAGATGAGGCCAAAGAAGGATTGATGTCTTCTTTTAGTTTATCTGAGATTCAAGCGAAAGCTATCTTAGAAATGAGACTACAAAGATTGGTCAGTCTCGAGATAGATAAGGTCCGTGCAGAATATAACGAAGTCCTTGAAAAAATAGAATATTACAAAAGCATATTGGCTAGCGAAGAATTGCAAAGAGAAATTGTTAAGCAAGAATTAGATGAAATTAATGATAAATATGGCGATGCCCGCCGCACAGATATTTCTTACGCTGATGATGAAATAAGCATCGAAGACCTTATTCCTAATGAAGAGGTAGTCATCACAATTTCTCACTTGGGATATATCAAAAGGACGAAAACAGATGAATTCCGCCAGCAGAGTAGAGGGGGTAGAGGTTCAAGAGGCGCTAAAACAAGAGACGCTGACTTTGTAGAGCAGATGTTTATAGCCCATAACCATAATTACTTACTATTATTTACAGAGCAAGGAAGATGTTTTTGGTTGAGAGCATTTGAGATACCTGAGGCGAGCAAAAATTCACAGGGTAGGGTTTTACAAAACATCATAGGCATACCGCAAGACGATAAGGTCAGAGCTTACATCAAAATAGAAAATCTTAATGATGAGGAATTCATCAACAATAATTATATTGTCTTTTGTACCAAAAAAGGTATGATTAAAAAGACCATCGTTGAGGCTTTTTCAAGGCCTAGGACTAATGGAATCAATGCCATCACGATTAATGAAGGTGACCAACTACTAGAGGCACGCTTGAGTTCAGGCAAAAACGAATTGGTTTTGGCCAATAGAGAGGGTAGAGCTATTAGATTTAATGAATCCAAAGTACGTCCTATGGGTAGAGGTGCAGCTGGAGTGCGGGCCATTTCATTAGCACATGACAAGGATGAAGTCATTGGTATGTTATCTGCAGACCCAACACTAATGGATTACTCTATCTTTGTAGTTTCTGAAAAAGGTAATGGAAAGCGCTCACCACTAGAGGATTATAGAATCACAAATAGAGGAGGTAAAGGAGTAAAAACCATTAATATCACCGAAAAAACGGGTAAATTAGTGGCTATCAAGTGGGTCAGTGAGTTTGACGATTTGATGATTACGACGAGTGATGGTATAGTCATTCGCACGCCTATATCCAGTGTGAGAGTCATGGGACGCGCCACGCAAGGTGTCAAGGTCATACGTATAGACGAAAAGCAGTCTATAGCTGATGTAGCTGTCATCAGAAGAGATGAAAATATTGAGGAAGAAGAATAAAATAGGAAATTTAACTTTTTCTAAACATTTTATTATTTTTTCTCTCGTCTTTGGTGTGAAATTGTTTAAAACGTTTTAATTTTGTATATAATTCATAACTTTAAATTTTTTTTTAAAATGAGACATTTAATTTTTTTATTTATTATAGCTTTTTCTATTGGTTCTGTCAGCGCACAAGAATATAAAAAGCAATTGAAAAATGCAAGCAAGGTACTAGGAAAGTATTACGCTGACCCAGCCACTAACACGTCTTCTCTTAACGAAGGACTAGATATCTTGAATGAAGTGTTTGCTGCTCCTGAAGCTCAGGCAGATGCAGATGCATGGAACACAAAGGGGCAAATATACAATGAGATAGCTTCTTCTGAAATGATTAAATACGACTTAGAGAGCAAATTAGGTAATGACTTTCAGCTTAAAACAGCAAATGCAGCTATGGAGGCCACTGCCGCTTTTCAAAAAGGATTGGAATTAGCAATAAAAAAGTCTCAGACTAAAGATGCTTTAGAGGGTCTTAAACAAACTGAAAATCATGCCAATAACATAGGTATTGTATTCTTCCAAAAGCAAGATTGGCCCACAGCTTACAAAAATTTGAACACTTCGTATGAAATTCATAAGTTACTAGAAGCGAATAAAACACCTTCAAGATTAGCCACAGAAGATGCAATAAAGGACCATTTATTTTATACTGGTGTCTCTGCATACTATGGACAAATGAATGCAGAGGCTGAGTCTATTTTTGGTCAATTATACAAAATGGGAAGTAAAGAGACCTTAGTTTATGAAGCTTTATTTACATTGACATCTGAAAAGAACGAAGCTAAAGCATTGGAATATTTAGAAGCAGGCCGTCAACTCAATCCTGACGATAGCGGATTATTATTTGCTGAAATTAATTTTTATCTAAGAACAGGTAAACTAAATGTTCTAACAGATAAATTGAAAGCGGCCATCGCCAAAGAGCCTGATAATGTATCTGTGTATTCTACATTGGGTAATGTCTATGACCAACTCAATCAAAAAGAAAGAGAGGCAGGAAATATCGAGCAGGCGGACAAGTACTTTGATGAAGCTTTTTCTTATTTTAATCAAGCTTTAGAAAAGGATGCCAATAATTTTGATGCCACGTACAGTTTAGGTGCTTTATATTATAATAAAGCGGCTGGTATGACATCCAAACTTAATGAACTCAGTAATGATTTTTCATCAGCGGGTACAAAAAAATATAATGTGCTAAAGGATGAGATGGACGGTTACTTTAAAAAAGCACTACCATTCTTTCAAAGAGCCGAAAACATAGATCCTAAGGATAAAAACACAATGATAGCTTTAAGAGAGATATATGCAAGGTCTGGTGATCTTGAAAAAGCTTCAGAATATAAAATCAAGATTGAAAACAATTAATATATTTTAAAAAGAAAAATTAAAGTCACAGGTCTTCCTGTGGCTTTTTTTATGTTGGTACTTACCGGTGGTGTTTTGTTAATCTATTGCTAAAATAGTGGTCTCCATCCAGAAAGTATAAACCATATCTATTAAATATCAGTTCTTATAAAGTTATTTGTAAATATTTAAAAAATTCATTATGTTAAATTTCATAAAATTAAAAAATTTTATTTTAATTCTAATATCTTTTCTCGCAATAAATGCTTGCGAATCTTTTAATGGCACTGTGATAGAAGGTCAAATAAAAGGCGGTGAAAATCTTACAGGTTATCTGGATGAGGTATCTTTTACGAGGCAAGGCAATATCCTGATGCAAGAAAAATTGGATGCTGAGGGCAAGTTTAGTTTCAAATTTCCAGAAGGTGTCAAAAAAGGTATCTACAGATTAAGACTTGGTGAGCAAGTAGTAGATCTCATTATGACAGGTACTGAAAAGAAAGTTTCTATTAATGGAAATCTATCTGAACTGAATGAGTTTAAGTATGCAATAGAAGGCGCGGAGTTGTCTAGTGAACTACAAAGCAAAGTAAGAGCCTTTGCAGACAAAACTTTGGATCAAAATGATTTTACAGTTTACACCACAGATAATGCTGATCCATTAGTGGCAGCAGTCTTGGGTGCAAGGATATTTGGATTTAGACCTGAATTTAATGATATTCACTTGAAAGTGAGTAACAGATTGAAGGCGACTTATCCTGATTTGGGAATGGCGACTGAATATGCCAGTATATCTGATCAGTTAGACCAACAAATGAAGTCCCAAATGGCTGCTGCAAAGATCCGAATAGGAGAGGAAGCTCCTGAAATAGCTCTACCAGATCCTAATGGAAAAATTATCAAATTGTCAGATTATAGGGGAAAAGTGGTCCTTATTGATTTTTGGGCTTCATGGTGTGGTCCATGTAGGAAAGCTAATCCTAAGGTTGTAGAAGTTTACAATAAGTATAAAAACCAAGGATTTGATGTATTGAATGTTTCATTAGATGGTGTAGATAGTAGAACTGCTGAGAGATTTCCAGATAAAGCCAGCCTAGACCAACAAATGGCATCTCAAAAACAAAGATGGGTAGATGCTATCAAACAAGATGGTTTGGTATGGAAAGGTCACGTCTCGGATTTGAAAAAGTGGGAATGTGCACCAGCTCAAGAATATGGTGTAAAGAGCATACCTCAAACTTTCTTAGTAGGTCGTGATGGTAAAATTGTTGCTATCAATCCAAGGACAGATCTTGAAGAGCAAGTTGTCAAAAATTTATAGAATTAAGATTAATCCCTAAACAGAATTAATGGAATAAAAAAAAGCTACTCCTCAAATAATTGGGGAGTAGTTTTTTTTATTTTATGTGCCACCTTCTTATGAATGTGATGCAAAACTCATATTAAAATATCAAGAGCATTCAATAATTGAATCAGAAAGGAGCCGCCAAAATATGTTATTAAAACTTAGTCTCAATTAAAAAAGGAAGCATGGCTCTCCAAGTTGGCCAGTCGTGATGAATGTCATAACCCCAAACATCTAAATTGTGAGGAATACCTTTGTGAGAAAGCAATCCTGAAATATATCTCGAACCCTCAGGAGCTTCATAATCTCCAGAACCCGTGAGAAAATGTATGTGTTCCGAACTTCTTATAGCATTCAAATGATCTTCGATATTGAGATCTTTGAGATAGTGCATAGGACTATTCCAATAGCAGTCATCATCCCAGTATCCCTTAGTGTACTTACCTAAATCATAAAGTCCAGACATAGATATACATCCTCTGATAGCCCAAGGATTTTTGAAAAACAAATTGGCTGCATGTAAAGCTCCAAAAGACGCTCCGCAAGTGTAAATTGGTGTATCTAAAGATGTCCTCTGTTTTATAAACGGTACTACTTCATGATAAACGTATTCATTGAACTGGTTTTGCCTGACGACCTTACTACGCCCATCAATTTTATTATTAAGCCAGCTTTCATTATTGATAGAGTTTATGGAATAAACTTTTATTTTACCGCCATTGATATATTTTTCTAAAGCCTCTATCATTAGGAAGCGTTCATATTCTAAGTAGTCAGCTGCAGCTGTAGGCAAAAGCAGAATAACAGGACCAAAATGTCCATATTCTACTATTTCCATTTCTTTATTTAATCTTGGACTATACCATGATTGGATTTCTCGATGCATAATATTAAAATTTTGTCACAAGAAACGGAGATTTTTATTAATAGTAAAAATATTGCGTAAAATTTTAGATATTTTTTTTAAATCAATGCTAAATCTAGATTTTCTGAGTAGTTGATCCTTTAGTTGTAAACAATTAGTGGCCAATTTTTATTTATAACTATTTAAATGTAAACTAGATGTTCAGAGGAAATGATAAAAACATAAAAGAAGTACTGAATGAATATTTGTCACAAAATAATAGTGTGGCGAAGGGATATTATCAAACCAATATTGATGACGTATGGAAATCTGAAATGGGCTCCATGATTTCTGGATATACACAAAAGTTGTTTTTTAATAAAGGTGTTTTAAAAGTATATTTAACTTCTTCTGTTCTTAAGAATGAATTATCACATGGTAAGGATAAACTTATCAATAATTTAAACTTGGCTTTAGGAGCAAAAATAATTGAAAAAATTGAATTTTATTAAAAATGTCTATTGAGATATTACTAAACTAATACAATTCTTTAAAACCAAATAAATATAAATGATTATAGATCTGATCGTAGCCATATTTGTCACCATGGGCTTTTACTTGGGATATTCTCGAGGATTAATCAAAACAGTATTTGACACTTTATCATTGATAATAGGTATTTTAGCTGCGCTGAAGTTATCACCAATAATGATAGATCTCCTTCAACAAATATTGACGACATCACCAGCATTGACTTTCATATTAGGTATTATCTTAACCTTTGTACTCGTGATGTCTATTATAAGATTTATCGGTCGGAAATTCGAATATATTCTGGAGTCACTCAATATCAATTTTATCAACAAGATGGCGGGAGGTGCCATACAAGGATTGTTTTTTGCCTATCTCCTAAGTATGGGGCTTCTATTATTAAATACTATAAATGTACTCAATCCAGCGACAAAATCAGCCTCTATTACCTATCCATTAATAGAACCTCTCAAAGAACGTGGCTCTTCCATTTTGTCAAAAGCAAAACCTATATTCTCAGGATTTTGGAATAAAACTTTAGAAACAATGGATGAAGTCAAATCAAAGAATCAATAAGATGTGAATGCTTAAATTTCTAGTGGTTTTATAGGCTCTTCTGGCAATATTAATATAGGGCAGATAGAGTTTAAAGCCGCAAATTCTGTGACGCTTTTATGGAAAAATTTTTCGAAGAAATTTCTCTTTCTTATCGAAAGTGTTACAATATTATATTCGCTTTCAGTTACTAATCTTTTGACAGATTCAAAGACATCTTTTGTGTCAAAGACATCTATGATATAGTTCAATTGAGGATAGTAATTTTTTAAGATATTAATAGCTTCTGATAAATCAAACGTGTCTTCTTCTTTTGTCTTTAGATGAACGACTCTAAGATTGATGTTTAATTTGGTACATAAATCTCCGAGATATAAAAGATGCATGGTGTCATTTTTTAAAATTTCCGAAAGCAAAATCAGCTCCTTAATAGGTTGGAAGGTTCTATCTGGCGGTACTAAAAATAGTGGGCATTTGGAACTTTCTATCAAATCTAGTGAAAGAGAACCAAAGACCTTTTTGAAAGCATCACCACTTCCAGTCGTACCCATGACCATGACAGAGTTTTCTTCCTTAGACATAGCTTCTAGCTCCATGCCTGGAAAACCTATTTTAAATACGCCATCTACAATAGGTTCATCCATAAAGCTCCCTATCCAATCTTTATTAAGGCTATCCACTAGTCCGAATAATCTTTCTTTATGTAGTTTTTCCGCTTCTTCGTCTAATGCCGTAAACTGTTGTACATCTATGGAAGAAGGATAATAGATGTGGGTTAGCTTTATGACACCTTTCAGTCCTTTGACTAATTGATGTGCAAAATTGTAGGCATTAAATGATGCCTCTGAAAAATCGGTAGGAACTATTATTTTGGTCATATCTCCGTAATTATAGGTTTGTAAAATTGTTTGTATAGCTTGTCTGAGACTTTCATTATATTGTCCGTTAGGTTTTATCTCAAATAATCTATTGTTGTTAAGTAATATAGAAGGAACCGACTTGATATGGTCCTTTATTATTTCTTTAATATCCGTAATTTCTTTTAAATTATACTGAAGTCCTGCCGAGTCTAAAAATTCACACAATTTCTTTTTGGCTAATTCATAACTTGGTGTTTCAGTGCCATATATCTTGATATCTACCATAATATAAAATGTGATGTATTACTTATACGCTGACACTAACTCATTGGCATCAGCCAAGGCCTTAATAATATCATATGTCGTCACGATACCTACTATTTTGTCTTCTTCTACTACAGGAATGGCGTGAAATAAATTTTCCTTAAATATTTCCAATGCCACATTTATCCGATCATCTTTGGATAATTTGGCTACTTTTGTGGTCATTATATCTTTAGCTGTGTAGTTATTTAGTCTTACATCCTCTATGATTTTATTATTAGAAATATCATTGAAGCCTTTTTTGAAAAATGAAAAATCAGACTTACTCAATATACCCACGAATAATCCATCCCGTAGTACTGGAATGTGATGTATTCTATGGCTTTGAAATATATGGCGAATTGACGCTAATGTGTCGTCTTCATTGACACATATAAGGTCTGTTGTCATAATATTGGATACTTTATCGAGTAAGTTCATATTTAAAAAATATCTATTTTGGCCCAAAGATGCTGCATTATTACCAAACAAAATATGACTTAAATCACTTCTTGTGATGATTTTTTAAAAATCAGTGTTTTTTTTTATTTAAACCATTTCACATCTAATGAATAATTTTTCATATCTTTGACGCACAAAATCGAATTTAATGAATTTAGGCAAAGAGGAGATTGCTTTAAAGCTCAAATCAATTTTCGAAACAGCGATAGATGGTATAATCACAATAAATGTCAAAGGAAAAATACTTGAGGCCAATTCAGCCGCTTGTTTATTATTTGGATATGAGCTTTCAGAAATAGTTGGACAATCAGTCAATAAGCTCATGCCTATCCACGAAAGCCAGCAGCATGACGGCTACATAAATAAATACTTAGCCACGGGCGAAAAAAAAATTATAGGCAAAGGTCGAGAGGTACATGGAAAGAAAAAAGATGGAACGCTCTTTCCTTTTTGGCTTACAATAGTGGAGGTAAGATTAGATCAAGAGATAATTTTTGCTGGTTTTGTACATGACCTCTCTGATATACGTCAAGCGCAAGAAAGACTAAAATCTCTCAATGAGGAACTTGAAAATAAGGTGACTGAGAGAACTTACGAGTTGGAAAACGTCGTCAATCAATTACTGTCATTAAATCATCAATTAGAAAATGAAATCTACCAGAAAAACACAGTACAAGATGCTCTAAAGCAAAGGGAAATAGAGCTTCAAAACAGTTTAGATAAAGAGCGCGAGCTCAATATACTCAAAACAAGATTTGTCTCTATGGCGTCTCACGAATTCAGAACACCTCTATCTACTATACTATCATCGGTTTCATTAATAGGTAGGTACACAGAGTCAGATCAGCAAGCTCAAAGAGAAAAACATATTCAAAAAATAAAGACTTCTGTTGCTCATTTGACTGGGATATTGAATGATTTTCTCTCTATCAATAAATTAGACGAAGGAAAAATAAAAGTCAACAAAGAAGATTTTGATATGGTAACTCTTTTTGAAGAAGTGGTAGAAGAGATAAGTATTATATGTAAATCTGGACAGAAGCTAATTTTGGAATCACAAGTGGATAATCCCATCATATTTTCTGACAAAAAATGTATCAAAAATATGCTCTTTAACTTAATGTCCAATGCCGTAAAATATTCATTTGAAAACGACCTAATAGAATGTTTTTTGCGCATCGAAAACAACCAACTTCACTTTTCAGTTAAGGACTATGGAAAAGGAATTCCATTAGAAGATCAAAAACATTTATTTACACGTTTTTTCAGAGCTAGTAATGTCACCAACATAGAAGGTACTGGATTAGGACTGAACATCGTCAAAAGATATCTTGAATTGCTAGATGGAGATATCACTTTTGAGAGCGAAATCAACAAAGGTACTAAATTTTTAGTAGATATCAAATTATAACACACAACCCTAAAAATATGAATTCAAAAATATTAGTCATAGAAGATAACAAAGATGTCAGAGAAAATATTGAAGAATTATTGCTCTTGTCTAGCTATGAGGTCAACGTTGCCGAAAATGGCAAGGAAGGTGTCGCAAAAGCCCTTGAGGACAAACCTGACCTAATTCTATGCGATATAATGATGCCTGAAATGGATGGTTTTGGTGTTTTGAAGATATTGTCTAACAATCCTGAAACAATGGATATTCCATTTATATTTTTAACTGCTAAAGTAGATAAAGAAGACTTCAGAAAGGGTATGGGCCTTGGAGCGGATGATTATATCACTAAGCCTTATGATGATGTACAGCTTCTGGAGACTATAGAAATGCGTCTTAAAAAAAGTGCTAGAATAAAAAATGCCTTTGATAAATCGAGTCAGGGATTTCAGCGTTTTATAGATGAAGCCAAAGCTCAGAAGGAATTTGAAAAATTGTCTGAGAATAGAGAGATGAGAAAGTATAAAAAGCGTGACTTGGTTTATGAAATAGGTCAATATCCCAAGTGGCTTTATTTTATAGCCTCAGGTAGTATTAAAACCTATCAAATCAATGATTTCGGAAAGGAATATACGACTAATATATACTCTAAAGGAGATTTTTTTGGCTATATTCCTCTACTTAAAAATGAGCCCTACCATGACAATGCGGCGGTTATTGATGATTGTGAATTGAGCTTGATACCTATAGATGATTTTACATTACTTTTGTTCAATAATAGAGAATTTGCTTCCCAATTTATCAAAATGTTGGCTAATCAATCTAAAGAAATGGAAAATCAGTTAATAGAATTGGCTTATAGTTCTGTCAGAAAACGTGTCGCAAACGCTTTATTAAAATTTAGTGAATCAAAGGAAACTCATGTGATGTCGATATTGAGGGATGATATAGCAAGTCTCGCTGGCACTGCCAAAGAAACCACTATTAGAACACTTTCTGATTTCAAAAGTGAGGGCTTAATTTCTATAGATGAAAATAAAATACAACTCAAAAACTTAGAAAAATTGCGCAATATGCCTCAGTAATGGTGATATAAATCATAATTATTTCTATCTTCTGTCATAAGATTTTATTTCTCATGTCCTTACCTTTGTGACATTAATTGTAAATTATTTTTACTTGGAAAATATCTCTATTAAATCTATAATGACGCCCAATCCAATATGCGTGAGTAAGGAAATGGGGTTAAAAGAAGTATCCGCCTTGATGGTCAAACACTCGGTCAGGCATCTCATCGTCACAGATAAAGGTAAAATAGTAGGTATCGTCAGTGGTCATGACATCGAAAAATTTGATTTTTTAAATAATGCGGGTTCTTCTATAGGGCATGTCACTGATACTATTAAAGTAGAAAATTTTATGACCAAAGGTGTGCATACGCTGTATGAAGATGAGACCTTAAAAGATGCCGCGGAGATGCTGACATTAGGTGCTTTCCATGCACTACCCGTTATCGATTTTGAGGACCGGGTATTGGGTATTGTTTCAAGTACAGATTTGATATTATATTTACTTAAATTTATAAAAGAGCAGTAAACGAAAAAAGTTTTTTAAGTATAGATTGTTGATCTAATTGTTTTGATTTTAAAGGGATAATGCCTGTAGGTTTTATCCCTTTTTTTATTATCAAAACTAGATTCAGAGGGATGATAAAAAAAAGAGCCTATTAAATTATTAACAGGCTCTTTTTTTATTAAGGAAAGACACCCAATGTCAAGTAGTCACTGGCTACCTTTTCAAGAGCTACCATAAAGGCTGCGTCTCTTAAGTTTTCAACTTTATCATTGCCGTGATAAACCTCCATTATTTCATAAAATGAATTAATCATGGTTTCTTCTAGACCTGAACGAACCAAATCGATTTCTTCAGCTCCACGTGTTATGAAGGATTTTTCTCTCTCACCTATTGATTTACCTGTGAGGTTTTCTACTGTATTCATAAGGTTGAGATAAGTACTTTGGTTAAATCTTTTATCCATACGTCCAAATCTCATATGAGAAAGGTTTTTAAGCCATTCAAAGTAAGAAACCGTTACACCCCCAGCATTGGCATACATATCTGGTATAATGACTACACCATTTTTGATTAGAATATTACTAGCTTCTGATGTTACAGGTCCATTAGCTGCTTCCACGATAACTTTAGCTTTGACCAAAGCCGCATTTTCTCTGTTTATGACAGACTCCAAAGCTGCGGGCACCAAAATATCACACTCTATACTGACCCAATCTTCTCTATTAGGTAGTGTTGTGGTGCCAGGCATTCCTAAAATAGTTCCGTTTTCTTTTCTGAAATCTAAAGCCGCTTGCATGTCAATGCCTTTTTCGCTATAGACAGTACCTTCTATTTCAGATAATCCAATTATTTT
>DAIPYV010000093.1:0-12977 GCA_036782555.1 Saprospiraceae bacterium | reverse complement strand
GACATGCCATCTTGTGCTGTTTCCGCACCACCAGAAGTCAAAATATACTTGACATTATGTATGAATTTCAGTCTTTCTACCTCCGATAAAAGATCCTTACAAAGATCTATAGCTTTGTGAACGGTCACCGGAAATGGATAAGCAGCTTCAGCCAAAATCTTAATTTTTTCTATGTCCAGTGTCATATATTGATTATTAATTTTTTGAGTACACCCCAGCACAAAACTTTTAGGTAAAAGCTCTTTAAAGCTTTCAATAGTTTGGGTCATTTCACTAATTTCATCTTCAGAATACTCAAAATCGCCCTTACGAGGCCTGATCATAACATTCAATGGGAGAGGGATATTTTTTTTTAAAGATTCTACAAATTCTTTGGCTGGTGTCAAACCACCCCATTCTAAATGGCTACATACTTCTAATTGGTCAGCTCCATTTTTATGGGCATATTGAGCTTCTTGGAGAGTTTCTATACAGGCTTCTTTAATCATCAATATAAAAATTAATCAATAACATTATCAAACAATATTTATAAGGGTAATGTTATCAAAAAAAACAAAAAATTATGAGTCCCTCTCAAATCCCATTCATGCCCGCCTTTTATGATAGATACATTAAGTTGGTCCCTGAAATGGATATCGTTGAAGCCTTAGACAAATATGGAGAGAAAGATTTTAAATCCAATATTGAGGAGTATGAAAGATTAGGTCATCGAGTTTATGCTGAAGACAAGTGGACCATAAATGATATTTTACAACATTGCATAGATACAGAAAGGATTTTTTCTTATAGAGCACTTAGGTTGGCCAGATTTGACAAAACACCACTTCCTGGGTTTGAAGAAAACGAATATGCGCACTCTAGTTATGCACAAATGCGTGAATTAATGGATTTGATAGATGAGTATGTTTTAGTTCGTAAATCTACAAAAGCTCTTTATAAGAGTTTCAATAAGGAACAACTCCTTTCTTCAGCTCAAGTGAGTAATATTGACAATAATGTAATCGCTATTGGATTTTCAATAGTGGGTCATTGGATACATCATAAAAATATTATTTTAGATCGGTATATTCCTCTTTTAAATCTTTAGGGTTGGTGGGGTTTTTCTTTTGCGTTTTAAATAGAATTGTATCCAAAACACAATTTTTTTGCAAACTTAGTCTTTAAACAAGTCACTACTTAGGTATCTGTCGCCTCTGTCGCAGCTAATAAATACGATGTAGCCTTCTGTTATATTTTTAGCAAGACGTAAGGCGCAAGCGGCCGCACCACCAGAACTCATGCCACCAAATATTCCTTCATACTTTGCTAAGTCTCTCGCAGTTTGAGTGGCTTCTTCCTGAGATACATCCATTACTATATCTACCCTTGTGGAGTCATATATTTTAGGTACATATTCGGGTGACCACCGTCTTATACCTGGTATACTACTACCTTCTGTCGGTTGGCACCCTACTATTGTAACATTAGGATTTTGTTCTTTTAGGTACATGGATGTACCCATGATTGTACCTGTGGTGCCCATTGAGCTTACAAAATGCGTGATGTCCCCATTTGTATCTGTCCACAATTCTGGACCTGTAGATTTGTAATGGGCCATATAATTATCCTTATTTGCAAATTGGTCCAACATAAAGAAACCTGGTTTTTGTGCTTGTTCTGTGGCATAATCACGACAAGTTTCTATATCATCTAAAAGTATGACTTCCGCACCAAAGGCTTTCATGGTATGCACGCGTTCCTCAGTACTATTAGAAGGCATGACCAATTGGATAGGTATACCTAAATTACCAGCTATCATTGCTAAAGCTATACCAGTATTACCACTTGTTGCTTCAATAAGTTTTGTGTTTTTATTTATATCTCCTCGATCTAGAGCACATTGTATCATATTCAGTGCTGCTCGATCTTTGACGCTTCCCCCAGGATTATGACCTTCCATTTTTGCAAATATCCTTACCAAACCGGGACTATGCAGCTGGGTGAGTTCTACTAAGGGTGTATTGCCCACTAAATCTTTGATTTTAGACATACTATTATTAAAATTTAATGATTTGATTATTATCAGCTAAGTGATATACTCGGGATTTAGGTGGTACGGATCTTGTAATCCAAACATTACCTCCTATGATGCTGCCTTCACCTATTGTGGTGTCACCCCCTAGGATAGTGGCACCTGAGTAAATGACTACATTATTTTCTACTTGGGGATGCCTTCTCTTGCCGGCCATACTTTTATCTATACTTAAAGCACCTAATGTGACCCCTTGATAAATTTTTACATGATTTCCGATGATACAAGTTTCTCCAATGACGACACCTGTACCATGGTCAATGAAAAAAGATTGACCAATTTTTGCGCCAGGGTGTATATCAATTCCAGTTTTTTGATGGGCATATTCTGTCAATATTCTGGGTATCAATGGAACATCCAATTTGTATAAATTGTGCGCCATTCTATAGATAAAAACAGCGTAAAAACCTGGATAACTTCTTGTAATCTCAATATAAGATACAGCGGCTGGATCTCCTTGATAACATGACTCAACATCCAGATGTAAATCTGAATAAATCTTGGGTAACGCTTTGTAAAAATTATCAACTATGTGAATGTGTTTTTCTTTGGGTATTGAATCTAAGTCGGAAATGATGTTGAATAAAAGATGCTTAGACTCACTCAATAATTTGGATATCTCGGTTTCATTAGACAGGCTTTCAGTTCTTGTCTCAGGAAAAAGTAACTTTTTTAATGAATCAATCCAAAAAATAATATCTTTGAGAAGTGGACCGCTTTCAGTATTCTTGTGATGTTCAAGTATATATTTTACAAAATCGTTTGCCATGGAAATAATTAGGAAGTAGAATAACGCAATATGAGCCTACTTGTTTTTAGGAGACAATACTACTATAGGACACAACATCTCCTCCAATGAGATACCTCCATGTTGGAAGGTGTTTTTAAAAAAATTGTTGTAATATGAATAATTATTGGGATATAAAAAAAATAGATCCTCTTTAGCAAATATAAACGAACTACTCACATTAGGACTTGGCAAGCCTATATCATGAGGGTTTTTGACTTCAAATACGTCTTTTTTGTTGTATTGAAGATTTTTACCCACTTTGTACCTCAGATTTGTGGTTGTTTCCTTATCACCGACGACTTTTGAGGGATTTTGAACTCTTATAGTACCATGGTCTGTAGTGATGACTATTTTTACTTTTCGTTCAGCCATTTTCTGCATCATAGCCCAAAGAGGAGAGTGCAAAAACCATGATTTGGTTATGGATCTATACGCTTGTTCGTCACTGGCTAATTCCTTCAAGACCTCCATTTCGGTACGAGAGTGCGAAAGCATATCAATAAAATTATAAACTATGGCAGTAAAGTTATTATTCAAAAAATTAAGTGCATTGTCCTGTAGTTGTCTTGCGGCGTTGACATTAGTGACCTTAACATAGTCAGATTTAATATCTTTTTTGACCACTCTTTGTATTTGTGCCTGAAGCAATTCGGCTTCTTTAAGGTTTTTACCACCTTCTTCATTGTCATTGAGCCAATAATCAGGATAGTGTTTTTGGATATCTGATGGCATCATACCTGAAAAAATGGCATTTCTACTATACTGAGTGGCTGTGGGCAAAATAGAATAAAAATAATCTTCACTTTCTATTCTGAAGAGTTCAGTGATGATGGGTTCTATGATTTTAAATTGGTCATATCTAAGATTGTCCATCAGGATAAAAACTACGGGTTCATTATCATTAAGTAATGGGAATACTTTTTCGCGCATCACTCTATGAGATGTCAGCGGTCCATCAGAATTTTTTATCCAAGAAGTATAGTTTTGAGAAACAAATCTAAAAAACTCCTTATTCGCATCCACTTTTTGCATTGTAAGAATTTCTTTCATTTGTGAATTTTGACTGTCATCGAGTCTAAGTTCCCATTGGATAATTTTTTTGTAAATATCCACCCAACCACCATGATCAGTGCTCATACTGATATCCATAGCTATATTTCTAAATTCTTGTTGATAATCTACCGCAGTTTTTTCAGAAATCAGTCTTTTATTATCGACTATTTTTTTTAATGTCAACAATATTTGATTAGGATTAACAGGCTTTATTAGATAATCATCTATTTGAGACCCGATGGCTTCTTCCATGATATTTTCTGCCTCATTTTTGGTAATCATGACTACTGGGATATTAGGTTTTATAGCCTTGATCCGAGACAAAGTCTCCAAACCTGAAAGTCCAGGCATACTTTCATCTAAAAAAATAATGTCGATATAATTATCTTCTTTGACACAGTCCAAAGCATCATGGCCATTACTCACAGTGATGACATCGTAGCCTTTTTTATCCAAAAAAAAGAGTTGTGGCTTTAGCAAATCTATTTCGTCATCAGCCCAAAGAATTTTAATTTTATCGCTCATATTTTGATATTTTATCTAATAAAAACGCTAATCACTCTTTTATATTATAAGAGAAACGTTATAATAAGATTAAAAAAAAAGGAAATCGTTTTCTGTACATTTTCTGGTTATGCTTTTCTATGCTGAGTTTCTACTGGCATTTATATTTCCAAATAAGCAACGCATCACTAGTTTTGAAAGGATTTCTTTGTCACCATCATCCTCTTGGATAGATTGAAGTGCGTATTGTTGTATGGCTAAAAGCGGTAGCACTATTTCTTCCCTTTTAATGATGGAAGCCTGGCCTAAAGGTTCATTGTCCATAAAATTATCCTGCTTAGAAAGCAACAGTGCCCACTTTTTAGACAAAAGAAATTCTTCATGCAAAAGCTCCCAAAACTCACCATATACAGGGTGGTTTTGTAAATATTGGGTCAGCTGAAAAAAACTCTTCTTCATAGACATAATACTATTGTCCACCAATGTTTTAAAGAAAGGATTTTCATCATAAAGGTTCTGAATTATCTCAGGATTGTCCTTGAACGAATCTAAAGCTGTACCTAAACCATAATAACCTGGCACATTCTGTTTTATAAGACTCCACGACCCAACAAATGGAATTGCCCTTAAATCTTTAAGCTGCAACTCATCTGTTTGATTTCTCTTTGTAGGCCTACTACCGATATTGGTATCACCATAGTACTTTAAGGTAGTGACTTCTTCTAAATATTTTGTGAATAGAGGGTGTTTCTTTAAACCCGTATATTTATCATAGCTCTTTTTGGCCAAAGCTTCAAATATTTCCTTTTGGCTTGAGCTAATAGATAATTTTTTTAATCTCTTTTCAATTCCTGACAAGATTAATTGCTCAATGTTGTATTCTGCATGTTCTTTTGTACCATAAATACTTGTAATAGTTTGTCCTTGTATAGTGAGTTGAATTGTCTCTGAAGCCACCTCCTTTCCCTGAGAGGCATAAAACCTATAAGTATTGCCCCCTCCACGCGCTGGTGGTCCTCCTCTTCCATCAAAAAATATGACTTTAATACCGTGTTTTTTAGAGAGTTGGGTGAGTTTTTCTTTGGTTTGGTGTATTTCCCAGTTGGCTTTGATATATCCTCCATCCTTAGTACCATCCGAAAAGCCCAGCATAATCGTTTGGGTATTTTGTCGTCTCGATAAGTGCTTTAGATAGACTTCATTTGAGTAAAGTGCTTCCATTATATCGCTAGAAGCCTCCATACCTGACATGGTCTCAAATAATGGCACTATATCTATATTGATATCATCTGGCGTATAGCCACAAAATCTAAATAATCCATAAACGTGCAGCACATCCAGAACAGATTCAGTATTTGATATAATGTATCGATGCAGACCTTTAATACCGTTAGTAAATTGAATGTCTTTTACTTGAATAATGTTTTTTAATGTGTCCTGAGTTAATCCATCATAACTTTTTACATTGGCCGATAATTTACCCTTTAGAAGTAAATCTATTTTTTCGTTATCGTCCCATTGAGCGTAAGACACATTCATTTGTTTTTGGATGATATCTTCGATGATTTCCCAATGTTTAGAGCTATCTTGTCTTATGTCTAACGAAGCAAAATGATCACCGAAAAGCGTCACTCTACTTATAAAATCATCCAACTCTTCGACAAACAGTTCTTTGTATTGGCTGATGATGGACGCTCTTATTTCATAAAGTATTCTCAGTATCTCACTACTATTGATGATGATGTCATTGGAAAAAATTTGTTTATACAGCGTTTCTCTCAAATAAACAACATTTTCTGAAATGCCTTTAAATGTAAATTTGTTGCTCAGTTCTTTGAAATGATTGTAGTAGCATTTCATTATGGTGTTTCTCAAGAGTTGTGAAACCTTTAGAGTGGTATCTGCAGTTACAAATGGATTCCCATCTCTATCACCTCCTGGCCAAAAGCCCATTTCGATCAAATTAGGATTAAAATCTGGTGCCTGATTGAGAGACCTACAAATTTTATAATATAAGTTTCCGAATGTTTCGTAATACACAAATCTTAAATAAAATATGATATTTTTAGCCTCTTCAAATGGCGTCGGTTTGCTACTATTAATAAATGGGGTATAAGCCAATTGTTGTATTCTTGCATCAATAGATGTTAAGTCGTTTTTCTTAATGGCCTCGCGCAGAGAACCCATGATAAGCTGTACTTTTTCTGAATAAAATTGAGTAGGATGTGCTGTAAAAACTATTCTAACAGACCTGTCTTTTAACTTTTTAGTAAAATATGCAAAATCTTTTTCCTTAGCGTTTTGAATAAGGTTTGTCAACTTTCCTCTTTTAAAACTTTTGAATGCTGCGTCTTCTATACAATCAAACAAGAGGACTTGTCTCTCAATATATTTAATCATTTGAAAAAGTAAATCGTACTTAGACTTTTCATCACGAATGTCAGTGTGCTTTTCAATAAATTCTTCGACTATATCTTTAGATGACTTCCCGTTTTTGTAACCTTCCAGTGCCTTTGTTCTCAATAAAGGTATGAGTACGCCAGTAGTAAAATTATTATCAATAGAAAGATTGAGAAAAAGACTGTTATATATTTGATATTTGGTAAGGACTAATTTTTGATATTTTTTTATTTCTTCATTTTTCTGAATCATATACTGTAATATTTATTGAAGTAACTCAATAGCTACAACAATTGTTGACCGTCTTAAGATAAAAAACATTAAAGAAGCGCCTATTATTTATTAATAAAAAAAATATAACTTTAAATATATTATGCAAAAACATAAAAACAAAGACAAAAATTACCTTTACAAAAAACTCTCAAAACTTTTACTAAACTATATTTATCGATTTTTAGTTTTAATACAAATTATACCTGCATAGTGGAAAAGAGCCTATATATACTAAAAAGATACTGGGGCTATGACGATTTTCGTCCCCCACAAAAAGATATTATTGAGAGTGTTCTCAAAAAGAAGGATACAATTGCACTGCTTCCCACAGGTGGTGGAAAATCCATATGTTTTCAAGTGCCCGCACTTATTCAAGAAGGCAAAACATTGGTAATTTCGCCTTTAATAGCTTTGATGCAAGACCAGGTAGATAATCTATTTTCTAAAGGCATCATGGCTAAGTCGCTCAACTCTAACTTACACTACAAAGAAATAGACGCCATATTGGACAACTTTGTTTATGGAGATTTAAAAATACTTTACATTTCACCTGAAAGAATTAGCTCTGAGATGTTCATAACTCGCATCACAAAAGCCCCAATAGAACTCATAGCTGTGGATGAAGCGCATTGTATATCCCAATGGGGATACGACTTTCGTCCTTCCTATTTTAATATACCTTTACTTAAAAAAATACACCCAAAAGCTACATTAATAGCTCTGACCGCTACAGCTACCCCGACGGTCTTAGAAGATATAGCTTTAAGACTAGAGATGTCCGAACCCTCTATTTTTCAAAAAAGTTTTGTCCGAACGAACCTTTCTTTGACAGTGATGCACACTGACAATAAAAAAGAGGAACTATTAAGTATCTTATCAAAAGTAAAAGGATGCACTATCATCTATGTGCGCAATAGAAGACAAACTGTAGAAGTAGCCCAATGGTTAGCCCATTATGATATCCTGAGCACCTCCTATCACGGTGGCATGGACAAGACAGCAAGGGACAAAAACCAACAAGTATGGATGTCCAATCAAGTGCGTATCATGGTCTCAACCAATGCATTTGGTATGGGTATAGACAAACCGGACGTAAGATTAGTCATCCACTTAGATGTCGCGCCAAGTTTGGAGGAGTATTTTCAAGAAGCCGGACGTGCAGGCAGAGACGGAAAAGACTCTTATGCTGTAACTCTAATAAATAATAAAGATATCTCACACGCAGAAGAAAATTTAAATGACAGCTTTCCTTCTCTGGAAATCATAGGCTCAACGTATGATAGACTATGTCGGTTTTTTAAAGTGGCATATGGTTCTGGAATGATGGAAACATATGATTTCGACTTTTTAGAATTTGCCAATCACATTGACATATCTGCCAAAAAGCTTTATCACATATTGGATATTTTGGAAAAAGAAGGGTGGGTTGCTTTTTCCGATGGATTTAAAGACCCGTCCAAAGTCATGGTCTTGGCTGACCAACAAGATTTAATCTTTTTACAAAGACAAAACGACATTAAAAATAAAATATTGGTCTATCTATTGCGACATTATGAAGGTTTATTTATTGATTATGTCAAAGTGGATGAAACGCGTATCGCCAAAGAACTCAAAATAGACGAAATCAAAATAAATTACTATTTAAACCTAATGAAATCTGAGGGCATCATTGGTTATATCCCAAAATCTACACAACCACAGATAACTTTTACACAAGAGAGACCTGTACTCGATGACTTTTATATAGAACGAAAAGCCTATAAAAATAGACAACAAATGGCCGAGAAGCGCCTGAAAGTTATAATAAAATATCTAGGGCTAGAGGAAGATTGCAGACAAAAATTTATTGTTAATTATTTTGGTGAAAAAGGCTATAATTGCGGACAGTGCGATATATGTTTAGGTATGTCATCTGAATCTATATCAAGAGAGCAAATTCAAAAGGTAAGAAAACACCTCAAAGATACCTTAGCTCAAGGTCCAATCAATATTAAAAAATATGAGTCGCTTTACGCATTTAACAAACGAAGGCGGATCATGAGGTTACTGAAGGAATGGGTTTCAGAAGAAGCACTAAAAATCGATAATTTTGGAATGTTGAGTGATATAGATTTATAAAATTGATTTTTTTCTTAAGTCTTTAAAAGACAAGCAATAGAGTGAAAACAATTAACTAGTACTTTATGTTAATAACGATTATGGATTTATCACCACCAATATGAACAAAATCGTATTATTATTTCTGATTTTCATCTTTACTTCAAGTTTTTTGTTTGAGGCAAAAGGACAGAGTATTAATACTGAATTTGGTAAAAACAGGGTACAGTATCATGATGACTTCAAAAATTGGTGGCAATACGAGTCTGAAAATTTCATAACATACTGGTATGGAAAAGCGAGATTAGTGGGCATACCTACTATGCAAATAGCAGAGAAAAATCATGATAGAATACAAAAAGTACTCGAACACCGTATAAACGATAAAATAGAAATTATTGTTTATACTGATGTATCCGACCTCAAACAAAGCAATATAGGAAGTGAGGAAGCTTTTGTCAATAAAACTGGAGAAACCAAGATTATTGGCAATAAAATGTTTGTGTACTTTGACGGAAATCATCAAAACTTGGTAAAAAAAATTGATGAAGGTATCGCCCGTGTGTATTTTGACAATATGATTTTCGGTAGCAACATTCAGGAAGTCATCCAAAATGCCTTATTGATGAATGTGCCAGAATGGTATAAGGAAGGAATTGTCAATTTTGCAGCTACTGAGTGGGATTTATACATCGAGGATGAACTCAGAGATATCTGGGCACGCAACTCAAAATACAGAAATTTCAAATATTTTTCTGAAAATTTACCTAAAGCTGCGGGTCACTCTTTTTGGTTTTTTATCTCTCAAAAATATGGTAAAGCTACTATCCCTAATCTTTTATATCTAACTAAAATCAGCAGAAGCATTGACAATAGTTTTGAATATATCCTCAATAAAGATAGAGTTACTTTAATGTCAGAGTGGGAAGACTTTTATGAAAGCTATTTTGATGCTGAAAAAGGAAAATATAAATCATTACCCCAATCTAAAAGAATAGACATCTCCAACAAAAAGTACAATCCTATAAGTCATATTAAATTAAGCCCCAATGCAGATATGATGCTATATGTGCATAATAACCAAGGCAAGTACCGTATCATGCTGAAAGACATCAAAGATAACACAGAAAAAAGAGTTTTTAAATATGGATATAAAAATCTATTTCAGGAAACAGATTATAACTACCCTCTTTTAGCATGGCACCCAACTAAACCAGAAATAACTTGGGTTTACGAACATAGAGACATCATAAAATTAGTCAAATATAATACACAAACGGGCGAGCAAGTAGAACAAATATTGCCCAATGACTTCCAAAGGATATACAGTATTAGTTATATTGATGATTTGAGTTATGTGTTTTCTGCCAATATAGACGGCTGGTCAGACTTATTTGTATACACATCCAAAAATAGAAATTATCAAAGAATCACAACAGATTACTATGATAATTTAGATGCAGAATACGTACGTTTTATGGATACCGACGGCATATTATTTAGCTCCAATAGACTTGAAGACACCATAGTCTCATTGCGTTATGACACGATCTTGCCTATCGATAATTTTGATATATTTTTCTTACCTATGGGCAGCCAAAAAGCTATCAGACTGCACAAAACTGTTCAATTTAATGAGAGATATCCATTTTTGACTTCTGATGGAAAAATAGTGTGCCTGACGGATCAATCAGGCATTATCAATACATATCATATCGATCCACTCAACAAAAAAGGTTATTTTATTTCCAATTGGGATAGAAACATTATCAGACACCATTATTCATCTACAAAATACGCTTTGACCCTATATAATGGTGGCGAATATCAAATTTTTTTAAATAAATGGGAAAAAAATCCCATCGAACCCGATATAACACACCTTGGCAAAACAAAATTGTCTTCATCTGTGCCACTTTGGACAGAACAACCTAAAGAAGTCGAAGTGATTACACCTCTTTATGAAAATTACAAATTTCAATCACCTTTTTTGGACCCAGATAATTTGCAACCTATAAAAATTCCTATCGAAACAAAATCTTCTGAGTTTTCACTTTCATTATTTAATACAAAGCGAACTCCAAAACCCATTGAAAAATATATTAATAGTCGAGCCTATGCTGCCAATAAAAGATTTTCTTTGTCAAATGTAACAACAAAATTAGACAATGATATACTCTTTGAGGGCCTTGAAACTTATACTGGCGATAGGCAGCAGCTACTGACTAATCCATTGGGTTTTTTACTAAAAGGACAAGTCAAAGACCTTTTCGAAGATTTTGAATTGGAAGCAGGTATGAGGCTGCCCACTACATTTAATGGATCAGAGTTTTTTTTAGTATTTGACGACAAAAGAAAATTGATAGACAGGAGATATGCTCTTTATAGAAAGTCAAATACTTTTTTTAACGAATCTCGCAATCAAGTTTTGGCGCCTCAGCGTTCTAGAAAAACTGCCTTATTAGGTATGTACCAATTGAGATTCCCCTTGGATGTATATAGAAGTATTAGAGCAACAACAACCTTCAGAAATGATAAAGTATTTGATAAAAGCAGCGAGAATATAAGCTTTAATAATGGAATAGCTAATGAACAGCGTCTGAGTTTACGTCTTGAATATATTTTTGACAATACTTATGATATTAATTTAAATATTAAGAGAGGTTCACGATATAAAATATATAGTGAAATCATCAATCGCTTTGAAGTACAAGTGATTGATGGGTTTAGATTTGATCCTTCATTAGGGTATACGGGATTGGTAGGTTTTGACGCTAGACATTACATCCCACTTGTCAAACGATCTGTTTTGGCGCTTAGAGGTGCTGGAGCTACATCCTTCGGCAGTGAAAAAATGTTGTACTATGTGGGAGGAGTAGAAAACGGCCTATTTGCCAGTTTTAATGATAATATACCCGTACCTTCTAATGAAAACTTTGCCTACAAGGTGAATGCATTTCATTTGAGAGGTTTTAATAATAACATCCGAAATGGCTCTACATTTTTAGTCGGCAATTCAGAATTGCGGATACCATTTATGCAGTATATTTTAGGAAGTAACAGAGGCTCTACGTTCATAAAAAATCTTCAATTAGTTGGGTTTTATGATTTAGGTTTAGCTTGGCATGGCCCAAGTCCTTTTGGGCCTGACAATCCTCTAAATACTACCACAATAGTATCAGGCAACATCATAGAATTAGAGATAGAATATACGCGCGACCCTCTAGTGATGGGATACGGCTTAGGATTGCGAACACAAATATTCGGGTATTTTGTTAAAGTAGATTATGGATGGGGCATAGAGACGCGCATAGTTCAGAAACCGAGACTTTACTTTAGTTTTGGGCTTGATTTTTAATGCTTTTAAATCATTTAGATTATGAAATTGTTTTTTATTATTTTTCTAATGAGTACTCACAATGTTTTTCCAAATCATAATAAGAGTAAAAATATACATTTTAATTTTGATGTTTTAAATACTGAAACGATGATTATAAAAAAATACACTGATTATAATTTATGGTCCAATCAACAGTTAGTCACATGGCTCGAAAATATCCCAGAAAGCTTATTTGACAAAGAAATAGAATCTAGTTTTCCAAGTATAAAACAAACAGTAGAGCATATATGGAATGCAGAAGTGGGCTGGCTTAATCATATTAAAGATCTACCTTGGGGTGAAGCGCCTTCAAAAAACTTTTTAGGCTCTCCAAAGGAAATTTTAAATCAATGGTTGAATGCTTCTCAAGCCTTCAATATTCATGTACAAACCATGACAGAACAGCAGCT